>JAUSPL010000008.1 GCA_030656535.1 Gemmobacter sp. | reverse complement strand
CGCCCGGCGTCTATGCTGTCTTGACCCAGTTCCGGGCCGATGGTGCGTTCTTCCAGAAACACCATTTCCGCAGGCAACGCGCCCGCACGCAACAGAACCGCGAGTTTGGTGGAATCCTCGACCGAAAAGCTGCCGGTTATGATGCCGGATCCACCGGGGATATGGCTTTGGATCACCGGGGCCGAAATGACTTCGTCATCCAGCACGATGGCAAACGGCTTGCCGATGTTGTTCGCGGTATAATCGCCGAATTTCCGCGCGCCGGTGGGATTGAAGCGGAAATTGACCGCCGGACGGTTGTTTTGGTCAAAGGCGGGCTGGGCATCGACCAGCTCTTCGCCTGTCACGACCGGAGCATCCTCGACGATGTAATAGACACCGCGCTGATCCGTTGCAGGCAGCAACATGTGCCGCGAGGGAACCTGTGCTGCGCTGTCGCTGGTCTGGCTGAGCACGGGGTGGAACGTCAGCCGCGCCGTGGTGCCGATCAGCGCCTTCAGCTCGTTGGCGGACCCGATGCCGGGAACCTGGATCAACACGCGGTCTTCGCCCTGCCGCTGGATCGTGGGTTCGCGGGTGCCGACCTCATCCACCCTGCGGCGGATGATTTCCAGACTTTGCTGCATCGTTCGGTCGTCGGTGGCCAGACGCTCTGCCTCGGACAGGCCGACGATGATGTCGGATCCTTCGGCGCGCACCTCCAGATCGGTCTGGCCGATGCCCGTAAGCGTCACAACGGGGCGCGCCAGCGCACGCACGACTTCTACCGCACGGGTCAAGCCGGCGGGTTCAGATATCTGCACACGCAGTTCGCCCACCGGGCCGTCAACCCGGCGCACATTGCCGACGGTATCCCGTTCAGCACGCAGCGCGTCGCGGACTTCGGGCCACAGACCGTCCATGCGGCCCTTGTAGACGTCGGCCACCTTGACCTCGGCCAAGAGATGAGCGCCGCCGCGAAGATCCAGCCCCAGATTGACGATGGTCGAAGGCAACCAGGACGGCCAGGCATCGCGGGCATAGCCTTGCTCTTGCGTTGCCACACCCCCGGCCGCCTCGATCGACTTTACGGCGTCGTTATGCAACTCGACCCTGCTATAGAACAGGTTTGGCATCGCAAAAACCAGTCCGAGCGCACACACACCCAAAACCAGTATCCGTTTCCACAGCGGAAATTGCAGCATGTCATCCTATCCGTAAAAAGGGGCGCCCGGGGATCCGGGGAACCCGACACCATTCAGGTCAGGCAAGGCGCACTGGCCAGCAGGTGCGACAGGCCGAAAGATCAGGCCGAAAGTTCAGGCTGCGGCAGGTTCGGTCTTGGACACAACCTGCACGATGGTCGCCTTGAGGATGCGCACTTTTACGCCCTCGGCGATCTCGACTTCCAGTTCGCCGTCTTCCTTGACCTTGACGACTTTGCCGATGATGCCGCCCTGGGTGACAACCTGGTCGCCACGACGCACGGCCTCGACCATGGCCTTGTGGTCCTTCAGCTTCTTTTGCTGCGGACGGATCAGCAGGAAATACATGATCGCAAAAATCAGGATCAGCGGGACAAAGCTGGTAAATGCGCTGGCGGCACCACCAGCAGTCTGAGCGAAAGCAGGAGTAGCGAACATGGATCGTCCTCTTGGTCGGGCCGGATTTCCGGCGAATTGGGCGCGCGCACCCTATCGCCGGGGTGCCGGGAAGGCAACCCGGCCTCCCTGCGCCGATATAGCCACCCGTTCAAGATATACCAGTCCCCGCGTTATGCTATCGCCCCAGGCACAGCAATCGTCCCGCCTTGCAGTCACCGCAACGTCACAGCTGTTTTCCATCCGCACCGCTGCCCGCTTTCCCCTCGCGCACAAATCGGGCATAACCAGCCACAAATTCAAGCCAACGAGGCCACCATGCACGATATCCGCGCCATCCGCGAAAACCCCGAAGCCTTTGATGCCGCCCTGTCGCGGCGCGGTCTTGCCGGGGTGTCGTCGGACATCCTGGCCCTGGATGCCGCGCGCCGGGCCAAGATCCTGGAGGCAGAAACCGCGCAGGCCGCGCAAAATGCCGCATCCAAAGAAGTGGGCGCGGCCAAGGCCCGGGGCGACACAGCGGAATTTGAACGCCTTCGGGCGCTGGTGTCCGAGACCAAGGCCGCAATCGCGCAACTGATGGAAGAAGCCGCAACCCAGGACGCCCGCCTGCGCGATATCTTGTCGCGCCTGCCCAACCTGCCGCTGGACCAGATTCCTGATGGGCGCGACGAATCCGACAACGTGGAAATCCACCGCTGGGGCAACCCGCGCAACTTCGACTTTACCCCAAAAGAGCATTTCGAGATCGCAGGGGTCAAGCCCGGCATGGATTTCGCGACGGCTGCGAAACTGTCGGGGTCGCGGTTTGTGGTGCTGCGCGGGGCCGTGATCCGCGTTCACCGCGCGCTGGCCCAGTTCATGCTGGACACCCACATCACGGATCACGACCTGCAGGAAGTCTGGACCCCGGTGCTGGTCAAGGAAGACGCGATGTTCGGCACCAACCAGTTGCCCAAATTCGCCGAGGACAGCTATCAGACCACCAACGGCTGGTGGCTGATCCCGACGTCCGAGGTCACGCTGACCAATTCGGTCGCGGGCGATATTCTGGAAGAAAGCGCGCTTCCGATCCGCATGACCGCTCTGTCCCAGTGTTTCCGGTCCGAAGCCGGGTCCGCGGGCAAGGACACGACGGGCATGCTGCGCCAACACCAGTTCGAAAAGGTCGAAATGGTGACCATCTGCACCCCCGACACGGCCTTGGCCGAACATGACCGCATGACCGGTTGCGCACAGGCGATTCTTGAAAAGCTGGGATTACCCTACCGGACCATCGTGCTGTGCACCGGCGACATGGGATTCGGGGCGCAAAAAACCCATGATCTGGAGGTCTGGTTGCCCGGTCAGAACACCTATCGTGAAATATCGTCGGTATCGACCTGCGGCGAATTTCAGGCGCGGCGGATGAATGCAAGGTTCCGGCAACCGGGCGGGAAACCGGAATTCGTGGCCACCCTCAACGGGTCGGGGCTTGCGGTCGGGCGCTGCCTGATCGCTGTGCTGGAAAACGGCCAGCAAGCAGACGGGTCGGTCGATCTGCCCGCTGTGCTGCATCCCTATCTGGGCGGAAAAACCCGGATCGCCGCCGACGGCACGCTGGCCTGATCGCCCGACCACGCTACGCAAAGACCCGGAACCGCCCGCCACCACGGGCGGTGCTTGCCATGAATGGGCAGCGGCGCACGCGTCACCTGCGCGAAGCCCGCGATGTTGGAATTTCGCGCCAGATCATTACCTGACTAAAATAATCACCTTTACACAGCCGAGTCTTTCTGTCAGATTCGGGTCATTCCCAGCCAGCCGCAAAGGTCAGCCCGGACCCCCTTTCCCGGAGGACCCCATGCGCCAGACCGCGCCTGAAACCAACACTTTGCCCACCATCCCGGCGACGGGATCTGCAAACACAAGCGTGCAGGAGTCAGTGCACCTGTATGATCTGCTGCGACAGGCAATGGCGGGGTTTTTGCCCCCGACGCCTGATTTGATGACGATGATCGATCGACTGGAGACGCGATGATGAACGCGCATGTCACGCTTGCGCCGGCCCCCACCTTGGTGGCGGACCCCAAACCGCAGACCCCGCCGACGTACGATGCCCAAGACCTGACCCAGGGCGGCAGTCTGGCGCAGATCCATCTGAACGGTCAGATCTATGCCTTGCGCATCACGCGGGCCGGGAAACTGATCTTGACCAAATAAGGCCCCTGCCCGCCTAATTCTTGGGCGTTGTCATGAATATGTCAGTTTTATCGAACCAGCCGCGCCTTGGACCCCCAAGGCGCGGCCTTTTTTGTTGCGAATCGCGAAAATCGCATCAACAGTTGCAATATATGGAAATATAGTTCCACTTTATGCAACTTCTGACAGGCACCGATGACCATTCTTGCCAACGCCTCGGAGATCCTGCGTTGCTTCAGTTCGGATTGTACCGAACTGACCGTGACCGATGTTGTCACCCGTTTGGGCATGCCGAAATCCAATGCCTCGCGGCTGATGAAGGCGATGCGAGAGGCTGGGCTTCTGGAAACCATCGGTGACAGCAAGCGGCACCGTCCGGGGCGGTTGTTCCTGAATATCACGGCGGCCTTCCGGTCATCGTCGCTGCTGATCCAGATGGCGGCGGACGCGGTCGCCCGGGTCAGCCAGACCTGCGGACACACCGGCTATGTTTCGGTGCGCGACGGGCGCGACATGATGGCGGTGACCGACCATCCGGGGTCCAACGCCCTGCGGGTGGTGTCGACGCTGGGCCGACGACTGTCCGCACACGCTTCTGCCACCGGGCGCACGCTGCTTGCGCGGGAAACCGACGCGACGGTGTGCGCGCTGTATGACCACGGCCTGATGACCGGCCCCAGCGCGTCCCCCCAAACGCTGGAGGCCTTGTTGCAGCGTTTGGCGCAGATCCGTGCCCGCGGGTATGACATTTCATCCGACGCGGCGGCCCCTGGCATCGACGCGCTGGCCGTCGCGGTCGCCGACCCCGCGCAGGGGGAAATGGTCAGCCTGTGCATCGTATTTCCCGGCGCAGTGGTCGGTTCAGCCGAACGCAGCGCCATTCTGGCCTCGCTCTGTGCCGAGGCCGCCGAGATCGCCACCATCACCGGGGACGCCGCGTTTCGCGCCGAACCGCTTAGCCTGACAGGAACAGACGCATGACCGGAACAACGGGACACGAGGCCAACCGCTGGCGGGTGGGGTTTGACATCGGCGGCACCTTTACCGATTTCATCTTGTATGATGCGGCACAGGGTCAGGTGACGCTTCACAAGTCGCTGACCACGCCGCACGACCCGTCTCAGGCGGCGCTGCAAGGGCTGCAAGAACTGCTGGACATGCGCGGCATCAGCCACGCCGATGTGTCGGAAATGGTGCATGGCACCACGCTGGTCACCAATGCCGTGATCGAACGCAAGGGGGCCCGGCTGGGCCTGATCACCACCAAGGGGTTCCGCGACATCCTGGAAATGGGCACCGAACAGCGGTATGACATCTATGATCTGTTCGTGGCCTTCCCCGACCCTCTGGCACCGCGCGATCTGCGGCTTGAGGTGGCGGAACGCATGGATGCCAAGGGCGGCGTGTTGACACCGCTGGACGAGGCCGGCGTACTGGCGGCGGGCCGGGCCTTGGTGGCGGCGGGCTGCGATGCTGTGGCGGTCGTGTTTTTGCATTCCTACGCCAACCCCGCGCATGAACGCCGCGCGGCGGAAATCTTGCGGGCAGAATTCCCGGACCTGTCGGTATCTATTTCGTCCGAGGTGGTGGCCGAGCTTGGCGAATATCAGCGCACGGTCACGACCTGCGCGAATGCCTATGTTCAACCCTTGATGAACCGCTACCTGACCAAGCTGGAATCCGCCTTGCGCGCCAAGGGGTTTCCCGGTGCCCTGCGGTTGATGCATTCGGCGGGCGGGCTGGTGTCCTTGGACACCGCGCGCGCGCTGCCGATCCGCCTGCTGGAAAGCGGCCCGGCGGGGGGTGGCCTTGCGACCGCGCTGTTTGCCGGACTTGCGCAGCGCAAGGACGTGATTTCGTTCGACATGGGCGGCACCACGGCCAAAGCCTGCATGATCGAGAACGGCCGCGTCGAGGTCGCCCCGATGATGGAGGCCGCGCGCGTTCACCGCTTTACCAAGGGATCGGGTCTGCCGATCAAGGCCCCGGTGATCGAGATGATCGAGATCGGCGCAGGCGGCGGGTCCATCGCGCAGATCGACGCGGTGGGGCTGTTGAAGGTGGGACCGGAAAGCGCGTCATCCGATCCCGGTCCGGCCTGCTATGGCATGGGCGGACAACTGGCCACCGTGACCGATGCCAATCTGGTCTTGGGCTATTATGATCCCGGGTTTTTCCTTGGCGGTCGGATGACGCTGGATCTGCCAGCCGCGCGGGACGCCGTGGGGCGTCTGGCGAAACCGCTGGGCCTGAGCGTCGAAGAAGCGGCTTTGGGCATCCACAAGGTGGTGGTCGAAAGCATGGCTGCGGCGGCCCGGGTGCATCTGGTCGAACGCGGCAACGACCCGCGCCATTACGCGATGGTGGGCTTTGGCGGTGCGGGTCCGGCCCATGCGGCAGACGTGGCGCGAGTGATGGGGATTTCGACCGTGATCATCCCGCCCGCGTCGGGGGCTGCGTCGGCACTGGGGTTCCTTGCGGCGCCCTTGTCGCATGACGGGGCACGGTCCTTGCGGATTGCCCTGACCGAAGGCATGGATTCTGGCGCAGTCAACGCGCTGCTGGACGACATCGAGGCCGAAGGCCGCCGCCATATGATCGACGCCGGGGTGACGGCGTCCGACATCACGGTGGAACGCAGCGCCGACATGCGGCTTGTGGGCCAGATGCACGAAATTTCGGTGCCGCTACCATCGGGCCGGATCGGGGCGGACACCCTGCCCGCAATCCACGCGGCATTCACCAAGGTCTATTCCGCCCGCTACACCACCCCGTTTGAAGGCGCGCGGATCGAAGCTGTCAACTTTCGCGTCCGCGTGTCGGGCCCGGTGCCGATCCTGTCGCTGTCTGGCGCGGTCGGCGGGGCCGATCCCGCTGAACGCATCAAGGGCCACCGGCTGGCGTGGTTCGATGGCGGGATTTCCGCGCAGACCCCGGTTTACGACCGCTATGCGCTGACCGCAGGCGATGTGATCGACGGCCCGGCGATTGTCGAGGAACGCGAGGCGACCACCGTGATCGCCCCCGGCGACAGCATCACCGTCGATGGCGGGCTGAACCTTGTGATCACCGTCGCCGCGATGCAGGCCGCCGTTCAGCGCGTGACCGAAGGCATGGACCGCGCGACCGCCGTTGCCCGTATCCAGTCCGACCCGATCGGGCTGGAAATCATGTGGTCGCGGCTGGTCAACGTGGTCGAGGAAATGTGGCTGACGGTCTGCCGCACCGCGTTTTCGCTGGTGATTGCGGAAAGCCAGGACTTTGCCTGCGAATTGCTGGACCCGACGGGCGAAACGCTGGCCCACAGCCCCCGCGCCATGCCGGTGTTCAACCTGACCCTGCCGCGTGCGGTCAAGGCGTTGCTGGCGCGCTATCCGGCAGAAACCCTGCGTCCCGGCGATGTCTTGATCACCAACGACCCGTGGCTGTGTGCGGGCCACCTGTTCGATATCGCCATTGTGACGCCCGCGTTCCGCGATGGGCGGCTGGTCGGGCTGATGGGCACCGTTGGCCATGTATCCGACATCGGCGGCACCAAGGATTCGCTGAAGGCACGCGAGATCTACGAAGAGGGCCTGCAGATCCCGCCGATGAAGCTGTTCCATGCCGGCGAGGTGAACGAGTCGCTGAAATCCCTGATCCACGCCAACGTGCGCGGGGGGGAACAGGTCTGGGGCGACATCATGTCGTTCGTGGCCGCCAATTCGATCGGGGCCGACCGGCTGGTGGCCTTCATGGACGATTACGGCATGCAAGACCTTGGCGCGCTGGCCGAGGTGGTGCAGGGCCTGTCGGAACGTGCGATGCGCGACGCGATCCGCACCCTGCCCGATGGCGACTACCGCGCGACGATTTCCAACAACCCGCTGGGAACCAAACTGGATTACCCGGTCAAGATCACCATCGACGGCGACGCCATCGAGATCGACTTTGACGGCGCCCCGCCGCAACTGCCGCAAGGCGGGTTGAACTCGACCATGAACTACACCGCGGCGCATGCGACCTATCCGCTGAAGTGCATGTTGACGCCGGGGGTCCGGGGCAATGCCGGGTGCTACCGTCCGTTCACGGTCAAGGCACCGGAAGGCTCGATCCTGAACTGCGTCTATCCGGCCTCGGTCAATATCCGCACGCGGACCGGGTGGTACATTGCGCCCAACATCTTTACCGCCCTGGCGGGGGCGGCACCGGGTCAGGTGCAGGCCTTTACCGGCCTTGCGGTGGCATCGACGGTTTACGGCAAGGATGTGTCGGGCGTATTCTATGCCGACATGCTGTTTTGCGGCGGCGGTCAGGGCGGGTCTGCGCGGGGCGACGGTCATTCGTCGCTGCTGTGGCCGACCTCGGCTGCGAACACCTCCATCGAGCTGATGGAATCCCGTGTCCCTGTGATTGTCGAGGAAAAATCCTATCTGCCGGACACCGGCGGTCCGGGCCGACATCGCGGCGGCCTTGGCCAGCGCGTGGTGTTCCGCAAGCGTGACGACGACGGCCAGACAATGCTGGTGTCGGTGTATCCCGAGGGCGTGAACAACCCGATCCCCGGCCTGTTCGGCGGCCTGCCGGGCGGCGGCGCGCGGGGCCGGGTTCTGGACCGTGCGGGCAATGTCACCATCGACTGCGGCACCGGGCGGCTGGTCGAACTGACCGACACCTCGCAGAGGGTCGAGATGACACTTGCGGGAGGCGCGGGCTATGGTCTGCCGTCCGAGCGTGACCCGGCAGCAGTGGCCCAGGACATTGCGTTGGGTCTGGTCACGCCAGACCATGCCGCCCGTCACTATGGCCCTGCCCCGACAGTGCGCCAGCCAGAACCCGTGAAATGACCAACATCCCAACAAAGGGCGGACCAACCGCCCCCAACCCCTGACCAGCATGGAGACACCACAATGACCAACCTGACCCATCTGTCCCGCCGCAGCCTGCTTGCAATGGCCGGCGCGGGGCTTGCCGCCCTGACGGTGCCGCAAGGTGCCTTTGCGCAAGGCAAGAACATCCTGATCATTGCCGCCGGGCAAGACATCCCCAACTTTGACCCGCACACCGCTACGGGCTATTCCGCCAGCTTCTTGATGCGCAACGTCTATGACCCGCTGGTGCGCGTCGCCGGAAACCCACCCGAAGCCACCCCCGGGCTGGCCGAAAGCTGGGAAGTGTCCGCCGATGGCAAGGAATATACCTTCAAGCTTAACCCGGCCGCAAAGTTCCATAACGGCGACGCCGTCACCGCCGACGACGTCGTCTATTCCGTTGCGCGCGCGCTGCGGTTGGCCAAGGGCAACAGCTGGATGATCCGCGGCGTGGTCGACCCCGAAAACGTGGTCGCCGTCGATCCGGGCACGGTAAAGTTCACGCTGGCCGCACCGTTTTCCGCATTTCTGGCAGTGATGCCGTGGATCTTCGTGGTCAGCAAGGCACAGGTCGAGGCTAACCTTGGGACCGATGACGGCGCGACCTGGCTTTTGTCGAACGTCGCCGGTTCCGGCCCGTTCAGCGTCAAGCGCGCCCAGCCCGGCACGCTTTACGAACTGGAACGCCCGGCGACCTCTTGGCAGGGCAGCGCTGGAAACCTGACAGGGGTGATCTGGCAGATCGTGCGGGAAACCGCGACCCAACGTCTGATGTTGCAGCGCGGCGAGGCGCATATCGCGGTTGACCTGACCTCGGAGGACATGGACAGCCTGAAAGACCGCCCCGGCGTGGTGCGGGTGATCGAGCCGGAGTACCGGACCTTCTCGATCAAGCTGAACACCATGCATGGGCCGATGGCGGATGTGAACCTGCGCAAGGCCATCAGCTATGCGACCAACTATCAGGCCATCGCGGACGCCGCTGGCTATGCCGACCTGATGACCGGCCCGTTGCCGAACGGCATTCTGGGTCACAACCCGACGCTGGACGTGTACCGGATGGACCTGGACAAGGCCAAGGAATACCTGGCCAAATCCGCGCACCCGAACGGCGGCATCACGCTGAAGATGGTGCATGTGTCGGGGCTGGAACAACAGCGGCGCTGGTCGCTGATCATGCTGGACAGCCTCAAGGCGCTGAACATCGATCTGGACATCCAGCCGATGCTGTGGCCGGACATGGTGGCGGCGTGCCAATCGCCCGAAACCTTCCCCGACATGTTCCCGGTCTATCAGACCGCCAACTATGGCGACCCCGACAACATCGCCTTTGCGGCCTATCACTCGTCGCGCAATGGTGGCTGGCAGAACGCGGTCTACAACAACCCCGAGGTTGACGCCCTGATCGAAGCAGGCCGCACCGAGCCCGACGAAGCCAAGCGCGTCGAAATCTATGGCAAGATGCAAGAAATGATCGTTGCCGACGCGCCGGATATCTTTGGCGTGCTGGAACGGCGCAAACTGGGTCTGCGCGACAGCGTCAAGAACTTCCAGTT
>JAUSPL010000065.1 GCA_030656535.1 Gemmobacter sp. | reverse complement strand
TCAACCTGCTTGGGATCATCGGCGTCGCTGGTCTGTTTGGCGATCTTCCGGTCCCACAAGAACTGCTGCGCTTTGATTTGTGGATCATGTTGGGGGCGTCACTGGTGCTGGCACCCTTCGTTCTTGGCAAAAGGGATATGGGGCGGATGATGGGTGTGGGCATGATCGGGGCATACGGCGTTTATGCCGTTTCGTTGGTGATCTGATGGCGGCGCTGGTCACGGGGGCAGGCAAGCGGCTGGGCCGCGCAATGGCGCTGTATCTGGCCGGGCGCGGTCATGATGTCGCGGTGCACTATTCCACCTCTGCTGCCGAAGCCGAGGCGGTCGCACACGAGATACGCGCCATGGGGCGCCGGGCCGTGACGTTGCAGGCTGATCTGTTGGATGAGTCGCAGGTTGACGCCCTGATCCCCCGCGCGGTGGCGGGCCTTGGCAGCCCGCTGACGGTTCTGATCAACAACGCCTCGATCTTTGAACATGACAGCATGGGTTCCCTGACCCGCCGCAGCTGGGACCGGCACATGGAATCGAACCTGCGCGCGCCTGTGGTGCTGACTCAGGCTTTTGCGGCGCAGGTGCCACCGGCCGAGACGGATGACATGGGCGAACCGGTTGCGACCGGGTTGGTGATCAACATGTTGGATCAGCGGGTTCACAAGCTGACGCCGGAATTCATGTCCTATACCATTGCGAAAATGGGTCTTTGGGCGTTCACCCGCACGGCGGCGCAGGCCTTGGCGCCACGGATCAGGGTCAATGCGATCGGGCCGGGTCCGACCTTGCAGGGCGCGCGTCAAAGCGCCGAGCACTTTGCCAGACAGCGCGCAGCAACGGTTCTGGGCCGCGGGGCAGGCCCATCCGACATGACAGCTGCGCTTGGGTACTTTCTGGATGCCCGCAGCGTGACGGGGCAGCTTTTGTGCCCCGATGGCGGTCAGCATCTGGCATGGCAAACCCCTGATGTCCTTGGTCTTGAATAGGTTCCGCAGGGGCAAAGACCAAAGAGCGGGCTTGACTTGTCCACTGTGTCACACCGCTGTTTTGTTCTGTAACGATTCTGCCAAGCGTTTCAGGGATTTGCCAGTGGTAAAACAATTTTCATAATGAAATCAATGCCTTGATTTTGTGCCTAAAAATTGGGCATGTTAACGAACTGTGCTGGAAACAAGGAAAAATCGGCGCTTCCGGAATGTTGTCACCAGACTTATCCACAGAAAAGGTGGACAGCTTTTCTCTTGCCCCGCCGCCGATAAGGTTGCAGCACAATCCCGAGAATCGACGGATAAAACATGACGGATATGCCCCCTGTGCAAGATGAACATCCATCGCTCGAACCGGCGCTGACCGGACATGCGCTGATTGCGGCGCAAGTGCGACAGCTTGACGGATCGCCCGGGGTTTACCGTATGCTGAATGCAGCGTCCGAGGTGCTGTACGTCGGCAAGGCCCGCAATCTGAAGGCGCGGGTGTCCAACTATGCGCGTCAGTCGGGGCATTCGGGGCGCATCGCCCGGATGATCCAGGAAACCACGGCGATGATGTTCCTGACGACCCGAACAGAGGTCGAGGCCTTGCTGTTGGAACAGAATCTGATCAAGCAGTTGAAGCCGCGCTACAACGTGTTGATGCGCGACGACAAGTCGTTCCCCAATATTCTGATCACCAGCGACCACCCCTATCCTCAGATCGGCAAACACCGCGGCAAGCGCAGCCAAAAGGGTCACTACTATGGGCCATTTGCAAGCGCAGGCGCGGTCAACCGCACCTTGAACCAATTGCAGCGGGTGTTCTTGTTGCGGACCTGCACGGACGCGGTGTTTTCCAGCCGGACCCGGCCCTGCTTGCTGTATCAGATCAAACGCTGTGCCGGGCCTTGCACGGGGATGGTGTCCGACACCGACTATGCCGATCTTGTCCATGACGCCCGCCGCTTTCTGGAAGGGCGCACCACCACGGTTCAATCCGACCTTGCCAAGGCGATGTCCGAGGCCGCAGAGGCGATGGAATACGAACGTGCGGCCGCCCTGCGCGACCGCATCAGCGCGTTGACCAGCGTGCAGCAGGTACAGGGCATCAACCCACGCAGTGTGCCCGAGGCCGATGTCATCGCGTTGCATCTGGAGGGCGGGCAGGCCTGTGTGCAGGTGTTTTTCATCCGTGCCAACCAAAGCTGGGGCAATCGCGATTTTTACCCCCGGACCGGGGCAGGGGCCGAAGAGCCGGAGATCCTGCAAGCCTTCATCGCGCAGTTCTATGACAACAAGGAGCCGCCCAGGTTGATCCTTATGTCACACCAGGTCGAAGACCCCGACCTGCTGGGCCAACTGCTGACGGATCGTGCGGGCCGCAAGGTTGAAATCGCCGTGCCGCAGCGGGGCGAAAAGGCCGAGCTTGTGGAAAACGCGGCGCGCAACGCCCGCGAAAGTCTGGGACGTCGGTTGGCGGAAACCACGGCACAAAGCAAGCTTCTGGCGGGATTGGCCGAGGCGTTCGGATTGGAGACCCCACCGAAGCGCATCGAAATCTATGATAACAGCCATATCATGGGCACCAATGCGGTCGGCGGTATGGTCGTGGCGGGGCCTGATGGGTTGATGAAGGGCGAATACCGCAAATTCAATATCAAGGGCGCGGATCTTACCCCCGGTGACGATTTCGGGATGATGAAAGAGGTTCTGACCCGCCGGTTCGAGCGTCTGATAAAGGACGACCCGGACCGGGAAACCGGCGCATGGCCAGATCTGTTGCTGATTGATGGCGGTGCTGGGCAGGTATCTGCAGTGGCCGAGGTGCTGGCCGGGCTTGGAGTGGATGATGTGCCGTTCATCGGGGTTGCCAAGGGCATCGACCGCGATCAGGGCAAAGAGGAATTCCACCGCGTTGGCCAGCCGGTCAAGGCGCTGCAGCGCAACGACCCGGTGCTGTACTTTGTCCAGCGTCTGCGCGATGAGGCGCACCGCTTTGCCATCGGGGCGCACCGGGCAAAGCGCGCCAAGGCGGTCAGCGCGACGCCTTTGGATGACATTCCCGGCATTGGCGCTGCCCGCAAACGTGCGCTGCTTGCGCATTTCGGGTCGGCCAAGGCGGTAAGCCGCGCGGGCCTGCCTGATCTGACAGCGGTCGAGGGCATATCCGAAGCGATGGCAAAGATCATCCACGACTTCTTCAACCCGGGCTGACTGGCTCCATGTCTGCTGCAAACCCTGGTCGAGGTCCCTGCCGCGTGTGGTGTTCTGGCCGGTGGGCAAGGCCCCCCTTGACAGGCCGCAAGGTACCCGGTCGGGGCGCTGGCTGCGCCGGGTTCAGCGCAGCCAAAGGCCTTCACGTTTGATCGTGTTGCGGATCATCTGCTCGCGCCGGGGCAGGTCGTTGCGATCAAACAACGCGCGGATCTTTGCGCCTTTGCGCTGATAGATCAGCTTTTTGGCCGGTTCATAGCCACGCATCACGCGCTTGACCTGGTTCGGGGCCGTCACCTGTTCCAGCAGGTCAACCACAGCATCGCTCTCGCGTGCATAGAGGAGGGGCAGGGCGCGGTAGTGGCAGGTTACAGCGCCATCAAGCCCCGCCAGTTCCGGCCCCGCACGTCCGCCCCCAAAGGAATGGATCACCAGCGGCAGCGCGACCTGATCCAGCCACGGATTCAGCGACTGTGCGGCCAAGGCATCGCCCGGTTCGCGCCGGATTTCGGTGGCATACTCTGCAAACCGCGCGCCAAACTCTCGTGGGCAGCGGAAAAAGAACCAACCCGCGTTGAAATACAGATACCGCCGCCAGTATTCGTCCGGCCAGCGCAGATCCAGCGTGCTGTCAAACTCCAGCCCGAAACGGTCAAAAAGTGACTTCCAGATGCCGGTATAGCCGGGACCATACAGTTCCGGCACCGGCCAGGTGCCTTCGACACGCCCCGAAGCCGAGGGCCGGTCAAAGTCGAACCTTACCGCGGCCAGATCGCCTGCCACCAGCGTGTCGGTATCAAAGAACACGAACGGCTCGCCTTCGGGCAGGGCCATCAGCGCGTCGATCTTGTTGCCATATGGATAGCCCGACCCGAAATTCAGGTTTTCAAACGGCAGGATGGTTGCGCCAAACCCTTCCAGCAGGGCGCGCGTTTCGGCGTCCGGGATGCGCGGATCGCTGCGCCACCTTGGCCCCGGCTGGGGTTCGGCGATGAACAGTTTCTTGACCATCCCCGGGTTTGTGGCAGCCAGCGACGCGGCAAAGATCACCGCTTCGTACTGAAGCCGCCCGGCCTGCGCGACGATGACCAGATTGAATCCTTGCGGGGATTTGGGCTTTGGCACCATACTCATCCTGCCTTTTCCCCGTAGCCGGGGGCTTTGATTTTGCGACTATAAGCGCGAACGCAGTCGCGCAAAAGCCGATCAGGAGAATTCGCCATGATCCGTTTTCTTATTGCTGTTTGTCTGGGCTTGCCTTTGCCCGCATCAGCCCAGAATTTTACAACGGCAGCCGAGGTCAAGCCGATCCTTGAGGCCACCCGCAGCGCCTGGATCGCCCTGCGTCCCTGGGAGGGGCAGGAGCTTTTGTACTTCACACATCTGGAAAGCTGGCGTTGCGGCGTTGCCGAGGTGCGGTTTTCGGTGAATTCGTCCGCCACCACGCGGGTCTGGCCGATGGACCCCTGCTATGAGGGCACCGCACAGCCAAATGCCATTGGCGCGGACCGCAAGCCCTATACCGAACTGCCTGCTGATCTGGCGGAAACGGTCAGCGTGCTGGTGGTCTTGAAGGACGGGACCGAACTGCGGCAAGACTATACCCGCGCCCAGATCCTGATGCGATAAAGCCGGGCTGAAGCCCGGGGCGCCCCAGTGTCACGGCCCGGCCATGGCGCGTCATGATATGCGCCCAATCCGCGACCCCTGGCGCAGGGTTCGTTCCGGGAACCGCCCGTTTTGAGGCGACACCCGGAACGTTTTCGTCAGTCGCGTCAGTTACATGTCCGCGGCGCGTTGTGCCTCGACGACCGCGGTGGCCTCTTCCACTGCGGTGGTAAAGGCGTCCAGCGTCTCGGACCCGCCGGTCACATTGGCTCGGAACCAGTCGAACACCGGCGCTGCCGCCGCCTTGAAGGCGGCCTTTTCGTCCGGCGTCGGCACATAGATATCGCCGCCCGCCGCCTTGAAGCCCTCATAGGCCGCGATTTCCTTGCGCTTGGGGCTGGCAAACGTCGCCTGCTGCAACGCCGCGAACCCGTCCAGCACCACGCGTTTCTGCGCGTCGGTCATGCCGTTGAAGCGGTCGTTCGACATCCACCAGAACGCACCCATATAGCTGTGGCCGTCCAGCGTGATGTATTTCAAACCGGCATCCGGGAACTTCATGTTCATCACATCGGTGATGCCATTGGCAGTGCCTTCGACAACGCCTGTCTGCAGCGATGTGAAAAGTTCAGGCCATGCGATCGGCGTCGGAGCCGCGCCCAGACCCTTTGCCAGAACCTGCGGCAGATCGGCGGGTACGGTGCGCAGCTTCAGCCCGGCCAGATCCTCGGGCTTGGTCACGCGCTTTTTGGTGTTGGCGTAGTTGCGCCAGCCCCCGGTATTGCCCACAGCCATCAGCCGGATCTTGTCGTCGCTGTCGGCCAGGGCCTTGGCGCGCAGGAAGCGCACGAAATCGCCTGACAGGACCTCTTCTGCCACCCGGTCGTCCGACATCAGGTAGGGCAGGTCAAGTACCTGAATATAGGGAAATATCCCGGCCGCCCCGCCGCTGGTGGAAATGAAGATGTCGATGGATCCGTCAGCGACACCTGCCAGGCATTCTTCGCCCTTGGCGCACAGTTGTGTCCCGATGAACAGTTCGACCGCGATATCGCCGTTCGACGCGTTCTCGACATAGTTCTTGAACACCACCAGCCCATCGTAATCCTCGTCCTGATCGTTCGAGGTGGCGGTGGCGCGCAGTGTGATCGCCTGTGCGGCGGCCATTCCCGCCACACTGGTCAGCATGGTCGCCAGCAACAGCGACCGCAGTGTTTTTGTCAGCATCTTATCCTCCCTGAATTGTCTTGAACCTTAGTCTACGAAGCCCGCAAGCCGTGGCACGGTCAGGCAGATTGCGGGGAAGTAGGTAATCAAGAAGATCACCACCACCTCGACCGCCAGAAAGGGTAGTGTGGCGCGGGCGATTGTCTCTACCTTCAGCCCCGAAACCGAGGCGGTGACGAACAACACCAGCCCCATCGGCGGGGTCAGCAATCCGACCGTCAGATTGACCGCCATGATGATGGCGAAATGAACTGAATCCACCCCCATCGCGGTAAAGATCGGGCCCAGGATCGGCCCCAGGATGATGATCGCAGGTCCGGCGTCCAGAAACATGCCCACGATGAACAGCAAGAGGTTGATCAACAGCAACAAGATCAGGGGGTTGTCCGACAGCCCCAGAATGATCCCGGCCAGCAGTTCCGGTGTATGCGCCAGCGATGCGACAGTCTTGAACGCCATCGCAGCCCCGACCAGCAACAGGACCACCGCAGATGTCAGACCTGCCCGGCCCAGAACATCGGGCAGATCGCGCAAGGTCAGTGACCGCAAGACGAACAGCCCGATGAACAGGGCATAGCCGACGGCCACCGCCGCCGCTTCGGTCGGGGTGAACACGCCGCCCAGGATTCCACCCAATATGATGGCGGGGGTCAGCAAGGGCCAGATCGCCTTGACGCTGGCCTGTCCGCGCTCGCCCCATGTGGCCTTGCGGGTTGCGGCGGGCAAGCCCCAGCGGTCGGCCATCACCCAGACGACGCCCATCAGGCTGAGCCCGATCATCAGACCCGGCACAATCCCCGCCAGGAAAAGCGCCGCGACGGATTCCCCCATCACATAGGCATAGATGATCATGATCCCCGAAGGCGGGATGATCGGGCCGATGATCGAACTGGCCGCCGTGATGGCCGCCGCGAATTTGCGGGAATATCCCTGCTTTTCCATCGCCGGGATCAACATCGACCCCAAGGCCGACACATCCGCGACCGCCGACCCTGACAGCCCGGCAAACAGCATCGACGACAGCACGTTGACATGCGCCAGACCGCCGCGCAGGTGCCCGATCAGGGCCTGCGCAAATTCAACCAGACGAAGTGTGATGCCGGATCGGTTCATCAACTCGCCCGCAAGCATGAAGAACGGGATCGCCATCAGCGGGAAACTGTCCATCCCGTTATAGATGTTGCGGTACAAAAGCACGATGTCGCGTTCTTGCCCATTCATCCACAACAAGATGCCCGGTGCTGCGATCAGCCCGAAAAACACGGGCAGTCCCAGAAACAAGAAGATCAGAAACAGGGGTAAGAACAGGCTCAGCATCATTCCGCCCCCGCTACTTCGGCGCCGGCGATGGCAGGCAACCGATCCCCACCCCCGGCCATCGTCACCACGGCGCGCAGCATCAATTCGACGTTGACCGCAATCAGCAGCGTGACCCCAACGGCAAGCGACGCCATCGCCCAAGCGCGGGGTACCTTCATCCATTCGCTGAAATCAAACGTGGTGGGCACCCACAACGCGTCTGTGGTGAACCGCCCGCCGAAGCCCGTCACCTCGGCCCAGCCGATGCGGAACCCCACCATCAGCACCGCCAGCGACACCCCCAGCAAGATCAGTGACAACATCGCCGCCACCGCGCGGGGCAACATCAGCACCAGCATGTCGATTGCCACAAACCCGCCGCGCCGGAACGCGGTCGGCGCCATCAGCCCGGTCATCCAGAGCATCAGGAACCTTGACGCCTCTTCTGACCAGGGCAGGGCATTGCCCAACACATAGCGGAAGAACACCTGGACAAGGATGAACACCACCATCAACGCCACGCAGACGATGCCGATGCCGCGCCCCAGCGCAAGCGCGGCGGCGTTCACCCATCCCACAACGGCGGCCAGCGCCACGATCAGGCTCATGTTGTCCTCTCCCCCCTTTATGTGTGCGACCCCCGGTCTTTGCGCCGGGGTGCCGTACTGTCACTTCACCTTCGTTGCCAAAGCTGTGCTTTGACGGCCATGACCCGGTCTTATGGGACTTCGTGTCCGATCGCTTGGCTGTAAAGCTCGAACCAGTCTTGCCGGTCCAGGACGACCTTCGCCGCGTCACCGATGCGCGCAATCCGGGCCGGATCGTTGGTGCCCAGCACGGGCATGATCCGCGCGGGGTGCCGCAGCAGCCATGCCACCGCGACAGCCGCGGAATCAACGCCCTGTGCCTGGGCGATCCGGGTCATGGTTGCGCGAAGTTCAGCCGGGCTTTCGGCAAACAACGACCCGCCGCCCAAAGGCGACCACGCCATCGGCGCAACACCGCGTTCTTGCAAGAAGGCCAGATCGCCATTGGTAAAGGGCTGATGCGTCACAAGGCTCATCTCGATCTGGTTGGTGACCAGCGGCGCCGTCATCGCCGATTGCAGCAGCGTGAAATCCCACGGGCGAAAGTTCGAAACGCCAACTGCCCGCACCTTGCCAGAGGCGACCAACGCATCCAGGGCGGCGCCGGTGTCGTGATGGTCCATCAGCGGATCGGGGCGGTGGATCAGCAGCAGATCGACCCGGTCGGTCGCCATCTCTTGCAGCGATGTCTCGACCGACGCGTTGATATGCGCCGCCGTGGTGTCATAGTATTTGACCCGCGCTGCCGCGTGGCGCCCGACAGGGGCCACGATGTCGCATTTGGTCACGATCACGATCTGGTCGCGCAGGCCGGGTGCCGTGCGCAAGGCCGCCCCCAGCAGCGCCTCTGCCGTATAGCCGCCATAGATGTCGGCCTGATCCATCGTGGTGATGCCCTGGGCCAGGCAAGCCTCGACCTTGGCCTGCACATGGTGCGCCGAGGTGTCCTCAGAGTCGCCCAGCCGCCACATGCCGTAAACCAGCCGGGACAGCGACAGGCCGGGGGTCAGATCAATACGTTCCATCAGCGGCGTACTCCGGTGCCAAGGGGGGTTGCGGGGGTATCATTGGGCACTCGGCCATAGGCATGGGGCAGGGAACAGGTTTTCAACTGTGGCAGAACCTTGGTGCCGAAATGGTCGGCTTCGTTCAGATGCGGATAGCCCGAAAAGATGAAAGCCCGGATGCCCATGCGCTGATACTCCTCGATCTGCGACAGGACCTGATCGGTGGACCCGACAAGCGCCGCCCCACAGCCCGACCGCGCCCGACCGATGCCGGTCCACAGATGTGGTTCAAGATAGCCGAACTGGTCGGCCAACTCGCGCGCCCGCGCCTGATGCGCCACGCCAAGGCTGATGCTGTCATGCGCCCTGTCGCGGATGATCTTGCCGTATTCGTCGTCCAGCTTGCTGGCGATATGCTCGGCGTACTCCTTGGCCTCGGCTTCGGTGTCGCGCACGATCATGTGGACGCGCAGACCGTAGTCCAGCGTGCGGCCATGTTCCTGCGCCCGCGCATGGACATCGCGCATCCGCTGGGCCAGCAT
>JAUSPL010000003.1 GCA_030656535.1 Gemmobacter sp. | reverse complement strand
CACTGGACGTGACGATCCAGGCGCAGATCCTTGACCTGATGCGCAAGCTGGTGGCCGACCGGGGCACCGCCATCGTCATCATCACGCATGATATGGGCGTGGTGGCCGACATCGCCGATGACGTGGCGGTGATGTATGCGGGCCGGATTGCGGAACAGGCACCCGTCCATGCGCTGTTCGCCCGGCCGCAGCATCCCTATACGGCGCTCTTGCTGGCCAGCGTGCCGAAACTGTCCGACCCGCCCAAGGCCGATCTGGCCACCATCGACGGCCGCGTGCCCACGCCAAACGAATTCGGCCCCGGCTGCCGGTTCGAGGACCGCTGTCCGCTGGCAACCGACCGTTGCCGCACCGAACGCCCGCCGCTGTTCGACCGGGGGGATGGGCACTTTGCCGCCTGCTGGCACAGCGACCGAATGGCGGAAATTGGCGGAGGCCACGCATGACGACCGACGCGGAAAACGTACTGGAACTGCGCGACGTGGCGGTCCACTTTGGCGGCCGCGGTGGCCTGCTGGGCCCCCCGGCCCGGGTGGTCAAGGCAGTGAACGGCGTCGATCTGGACATCGGGCGGGGCGAAACCGTGGCGCTGGTGGGCGAATCCGGCTGCGGCAAATCCACCTTGTCCAACGCCATCGTGGGGTTGCAGCCGCCCGTGGCCGGCAGCATCCGTGTGGCGGGGCAAGAGGTGGTGGGCGCAAGCCGCCGCCAGTTGAACGACATCCGCCGCAAGGTGCAGATGATCTTTCAGGATCCGGCACTGTCGCTGGACCCGCGGTCCACCATCGGCGCCACCATTGCCGAGCCGTTGCAGGTGCGCGGCATCGTCCGGGGGGCGGCGTTGCAAAGCCGCGTCGCCGCCCTGCTGACACAGGTGGGCCTGCGCCCCGAACACGCCGACCGCTACCCCCACCAGTTTTCCGGTGGCCAGCGTCAGCGGGTGGTGATCGCCCGCGCGCTCGCCCTGGAACCCGCGCTGGTGATCTGTGACGAACCCGTGTCGGCGCTGGATGTGTCGGTGCGGGCGCAGATCCTGAACCTGCTGGTGGCGCTGCAAAAGCGCACGGGCGTGTCCTATCTGTTCGTCTCGCATGACCTGAGCGTGGTGCGCCACATCTGCGACCGGGTGGTGGTGATGTATCTGGGCCGTTTTGTCGAAATGGCCGACCGCGACACCTTCTTTGCCGACCCGAAGCATCCCTATACCAAGGCACTGATGTCGGCGGTGCCCGAGGCTGATCCAGTCGTACAGCGCAGCAAGCAGCGGCTGATCCTGTCGGGCGAACTGCCCAGCCCGGCCAACATTCCCAACGGCTGCGCTTTTCACACCCGCTGCCCCGTGGCGACTGACATATGCCGCAAGGTCCGGCCCGAGCTGTCGCCGCGCCCAGACGGTGCCCGTGTCGCCTGCCACCATGCCTGAAAGCGCCCCCGTGACCCATCCCGTGACCGACGAGACGATCCCCCTGCCCGGCCTGTTGGCCGAGGCCGAGATCCGCGTGGATCGCTGGGGCATCCCGCACATCCGCGCGGGGTCAGAGGCTGATCTGTTCCTCGCGCAGGGGTTCAATGCCGCCCGCGACCGGTTGTGGCAGCTCGATCTGTGGCGCAAGCGGGGGCTGGGCCTGCTGGCAGCCGACTTTGGCCCCGGCTATCTGGCGCAGGACCATGCCGCGCGGCATTTCCTCTATCTTGGGAACATGGCTGCCGAGTGGCAGGCCTACGGTGCCGATACGCAGGCGATCTGCACCGCCTTTGTTGCCGGGATCAACGCCTACGTCGCCCTCTGCAACGCCGACTCCGCCCGCCTGCCCCCCGAGTTTGGCGTGTTCGGCACCTCGCCTGCCTCATGGGCGCCACAGGATGTCGTGCGCATCCGATCCCACGCGCTGACCCGCAACGCGCTGTCCGAAATCCTGCGCGCCAATGTGACCGCGCTGGCCGACGCCGACACCGACCTGCTGCGGACGCGGATCGACCCGCCGGTCCGTCCGCACCTGGCCGACGGCCTGACCCCCGCCGACATCCCGCTGGAGGCCGCGCGGCTGTTCAAGTTGGCCACGGCTCCCGTCACCTTTGACCGCGCACGGCTGGACTGTGCGCTGGGTCAGGCCTGGAACTGGACCGAGGTTCTGGACATCGGCGATGTCATCCAGCGCAGCACCGAAGAAGGGTCGAACAACTGGGCCGTGCACGGCACGCGCAGCGCCAGCGGACGCCCCGTGCTGGCCAGCGATCCTCATCGCGCCCATGCCGTCCCCTCGCTGCGCTATATGGTGCATCTGGAGGCGCCGGGCCTGAACGTGATCGGCGCGGGCGAACCCTGCATCCCCGGCGTGTCCATCGGGCACAACAACCGCGTGGCCTTTGGTCTGACCATCTTTGGTGCCGATCAGGAAGATGTGTATGTCTATGAAACCCGCGACGGGGAATGGTATCGCCATGCGGATGGCTGGGAAGCCATCACGCGCGAAGACCAGCGGTTTGCGGTCAAGGGTCATCCCGACCAGACGCTGACCCTCAGTTTCACCCGCCACGGCCCCATCCTGCACGAAGACGCGGCGCGCAACCGGGCGGTGGCGATGCGCAGCGTCTGGCAGGCGCCGGGGGCTGCGGCCTATCTGAGCAGTCTCGCCTATCTACGCTGCACCTCTGTGGCGGGGTTTGGAGGCAGCATGGCCCATTGGGGCACCCCGTCGGTCAGCCATGTCTGCGCCGATGTTGGCGGGAACATCGGCTGGTTCACCGCCGGGTTCACGCCCCATCGGCGCGGCTGGTACGGACTGTTGCCAGTGCCCGGGGACGGCAGCCACGAATGGGACGGGTTCTTGCCCCCGGATACACTGCCGCGGTCGGTCAACCCTGCCGAGGGCTTTGTCGCCTCGGCCAACGAGATGAACCTACCCCCCGACCGAAGCCCCGATGCCCCCTCGATCGGCCACGAATGGGCCGAGGCCAGCCGGTCCCTGCGCATCCGCGAGGTTCTGGGCGTCGACGATCGCCATACCGTTGCGGGGTCGATGGCCTTGCAAACCGATGTGCACTCGCGCCCTGCGCAAAGGATCGTGGCCCTGCTGGCGGGATCTGTGGCGCAGGATGACGCGCAGGCGGCGGCCTTCGCGCTGCTGCGCGGCTGGGATCACCGGCTGGAGGCGGGCAGCGCCGCCGCCGCGCTGTTCGAGGTCTGGTGGATGAAGCACCTGCGCCCGGGCCTGCTGACGCAGCACGCGCCCTCCGCAGCCGTGCGCAGTCTGTTGCAGCCCGGCGATTTCGACCATCTGTTGACACTGCTGGACAGCACCGCCGCACCCGAGCGCGAGGCACTGATGCTGGCCACTCTGCGCGCGGGCTGGCAGGAATGCATGGCCCGACTGGGGGCCGACCCTGCCGTCTGGCGATGGGGCGATCTGCATCGGGCGCAGTTCGACCATGCGGCGAGCCGGGTCTTGGCGGCGGAGTCCGGGTGGAACGTGGGTCCGCTGCCGGTGGGTGGCAGCCGGTCAACCCCCATGAACGCGGCCTACAGGATTGCCGATTTCGCCGTCACCTCGGGCGCTTCGGTGCGGCTGGTGATGGACGTGGGGGAATGGGACAACTCGGTGTGGATCAATGTGCCGGGGCAATCGGGCGATCCGCGGTCACCGCATTACGCCGATCTGGCGACCCCATGGGCTCAAGGCGACTATCTGCCGCTGCTCTACTCCCGCGACCGGGTGGATGCGGCCACCGCGCACCGGATCCGGCTGGTGCCCGCCCTAGCAACGAAGGTGCATCCATGATCCCGCCCATCCGTGCCGAAGATGTCGATGTCCCTGTCCTGCTAGGTGTTTGATCCCACGGTTTGATG
>JAUSPL010000002.1 GCA_030656535.1 Gemmobacter sp. | reverse complement strand
CCAAAAACCTCGGGCATGGTCAAGTTGAAGGCCATCATGGTGAACATCATTCCGATGGGGATGCTGGTGTTCATGGTTGTCGGCACCATCATCTTGGGTATTGCCACACCGACGGAATCCGCAGGTCTGGGCTGCGCCGGCGTGGTGGTGCTGTTGTTGGTCTATCGCAAGTTCAGCCTGGCGGTGATCTGGAAGTCGCTGGATGACGCGATGAAGGTGACGGGGATGACCTTTCTGATCATTTCCGCATCGACCACGTTTTCGCAGATCTTTGCGTTCTCGGGGGCGTCGAACGGCTTCATTTCCCAGATCACCAGCTATGGCCTTGGGCCATACGGCATGATTGCCATGATGGTTCTGGTGGTGCTGGTGCTGGGGATGTTCATGGATCAGGTGTCCATGATGTTGATCACCCTGCCGCTGTTCATGCCGATCGCGTCGCAATACGGGTTTGACACGGTCTGGCTGGGGCTGATCTTGCTGCTTGCCTACGAAATCGGGTTCACCACGCCGCCCTTCGGGATGCTGCTGTTTGTGGTGTTGGGGGTAGCCCCCGCAGGAACCACGCTGAAAACGATGGCGCTCGCGGCGACACCCTATGTCTTGATAACGCTGTTCCTGATCTTGCTGATCGTGGTCTTTCCGCAGATCGCGCTGTTCCTACCCAACCTGATATGACCTGAGGGGCACTTGCATGAGCTTTGCACTCGTTCTGTTTTATGAGAACGCCAATGGGTCTGACCTGACGGTATCTGCGGCTGACCTTGGCGCCCTGCGCGCCAAGGTGGCACAGGTGCCGGGGTTGACCAAGGCAATGATCTTTACCCCCGAGAAGGCGCAAGACCTCTATCTCAACGACGGAAGCTCGCCGCCGTTGGGGGTACAGATGCTGTTTGACCGGATCACGGATCTGGAGGCCGCCTGTGGTCCAGAGGGCGCCTTGCAGGTCTTGCCATCATTCTTGCCCAGTCTGTCCGGGTGCGAAGCCAACCAGCAGGCTTTTGTCCACCGGACCTATCCGGTCGACGATGCCACATTGCGCACCGAGCCCGGCGCGTTGCCCTGTTCTTACGTGGTGTCGTATGCCGGCCCCGCGCAGGACATGAACGCCTGGCTTGGACATTACATCGCCGGGCACCCGCGCATCATGCGGCGCTTTCCGGGTATTCGCTGGATCGAGATCCTGACCCGGTGCGACTGGGTCACGCATTTGCCGTTCAAGATTGCCACCAACATGCAGCGCAACCGCGTGATGTTCGACAGCCCGGAAGCCCTGACCGCGGCCCTGCAATCCCCGGTCCGGCATGAGATGCGCGCCGATTTCCACACCTTTCCTGCGTTCGAAGGCGACAACCTTCATTTTCCGATGGCGACCGAGACCGTGGTCCCGGCCTGAGACCCTGACCGAGACAAAACGTTGGGTCGCATGCGTGACTCATCCCCCCCCCCGGGCGGGCTGTCGGAAAACCGGGCAACGACTGGCGCGCAATAGCGCATGCCGCATGCGCGACAGTCTGTGCCAGCCGGCGCAGCACAGTCGCAGCACAGTCCTTGTCCGCGTCGGACCTTTGACCCGATCATCTTGCCAAACCTGCCCGCAGGGGCCGGATAATCCGGGGGCAAAGACCCCGGAGCGTAGGCGCAGGCCCTGTGTCAGATCGTCAGAACCAGACGGCCGCGCGTCACCTCGCCCGCGGCCAGCCGACGCTGTGCTTCGGCGGCTTGCGACAGGGGCAGGGTGCCTGCCACCTGTGGCGCAATGATCCCTTGCGCGACCAGAGCCATGATCTGCTCGACGGCCTCGGCGTCATCCGAAATCATCGCGCGGGTGACACGCACCCCATAGGCCGCGCCCTGGTCGGTGATCGGCGCTGCAGTCAGCCAGACCAGATGTCCGCCCGGCGCAAGTACGCGGTAGGACTCCGCGTGAACCGCGCCGCCCATCAGGTCAAACACGATGTCTTGGGGCGGCAGGGTGGTGAAATCTTCCAGATCATAGGCCACGGCGCGTGTCGCCCCCAGACCCTGCACATAGTCGCGGTTGGTGGACCGGCAGGTTGCCGTCACCTCGGCGCCAAGATGCTTGCAAAGCTGCACAAGGATGCCGCCCACCGCCCCGGCGCCGGAATGGATCAGAACCTTGGCGCCGGGCTGCACATCAGCGGTCCGTACGGCCGAGATCCAGGCAGACAGGCCCGCGTTGATCACCGCCGCCGCGTCCACCATGCCCAGACCACCCGGCAGGCGGATCAACTGGGACGGGTTCACGGCAATGCGTTCGGCGCAGGTGCCTGCGGCAAGGGGGGCGGGCGCCATGACGCCCACACGGTCGCCGGGCGCGAAACCGCTGGCGCTGTCCGCGCTCAGAACCACGCCAGCGCCGTCGCGGCCCGGTATTTTCGGAAACGCCGGGGTAAAATGCGCCGACAACAGGCCTGCCCGCAGTTTCCAGTCCAGCGGGGCCACGCTGGCGGCTTGCAGACCGACCAGCACTTGACCCGGACCCGGCACCGGATCGGGCAGAACGCCGTAAGTCAGCACCTCGGGGCCACCATGTTGCGTGTAGTAGACCGCTTTCATGTCAGACCCCCCGTGCCTGTGTCATCACCGTTGTCACCGCCGCACCCAGATGCGACGTGTCATTGCCGATCAAAAAGAACGAAATCCCCATGTCGCGCCAGCGCGGGATTTCGGTTGCCGAGGCGCAGTACATGCCCACTGTCCGCCCCGCAGCGCGGGCCGCAGTGGCGATGGTGGCGATGGCGGCCTGCAGACGGGGTCGCCCGGCGTCGCCAAAGGCCCCCATCGACACGCCCAGATCGCCGGGGCCGAC
>JAUSPL010000001.1 GCA_030656535.1 Gemmobacter sp. | reverse complement strand
CCCGCGCGCCCCGGTGTCGCCGCAAGCTGCCGCGCCCCCTGTCCGAGGATGCCGCGCGCGCAGTGCTGGATCAGGTCGGCGACGACGCCCGAGAACCCTGGATTGCCGCGCGAGACGAAGCGGTCGTCACGTTGCTCTATGGCTGCGGGTTGCGGATCTCCGAGGCTCTGGGCCTGACCGCCGCCGCGCATCCCCTGGCGGATGTGCTGCGCATCATCGGTAAGGGCGGCAAGGAACGGCTGGTCCCTGTGCTGCCAGTCGCCCGGTCTGCGGTTGCGCGCTATGTCGGCCTTTGCCCTTATCCGCTACAACGCGATGGCGCGCTGTTTCGCGGCGCGCGCGGCGGACCGCTTGGCTCTCGTCAGATAGCGCTGGTCATGGAACGATTGCGCGCCCAGCTTGGGCTGCCCGCCTCGGCCACACCGCATGCACTGCGCCATTCGTTTGCGACACATCTGTTGTCTGCCGGTGGCGATCTGCGCACGATACAGGAGTTGCTGGGTCATGCCAGCTTGTCCACCACGCAAGCCTACACCGCCGTTGATGCCGCCCGCCTGATGGAAGTCTATGCCAAGGCCCATCCGCGCGCCTAAGGCCGCAGCGCCTATTGCACTGACCCGGATTTTGTCGCAGGAACGATTGATGACACTGCCGCACCAAGCATATTCCGTTCATCTGCTGACCGCCACAGGTGCGGTTTTTGCCATGCTGGCCATGCTTGCGGCCATCGACGCGGAGTGGAGCCTGATGTTCCTGTGGCTGGTCGTGGCCTTTGTGGTGGACGGCATCGACGGTCCTTTGGCGCGCAGCATGAATGTCAAGACCAACGCTCCTTTGATCGACGGGGTGCTGTTGGACATGATCATCGACTATCTGACCTATGTGTTCATCCCAGCCTTTGCGCTGTTCAAATCCGGGTTGCTGCCGGGGTGGACCGGGTGGGTGGCGATCATCGTGATCACCTTTGCCTCATCGCTGTATTTCGCTGATACCCGCATGAAAACAAAGGACAATTCATTTTCCGGGTTCCCGGCCTGCTGGAACATGGTTGCCGTGGTGATCTTTGCGCTCAGACCCGAATTCTGGGTGACCTTGGCGTTGGTGGTGATTTTGGCGGTTGCCATGTTCATCCCGTTGAAGTTTGTGCATCCGGTCCGGACGGAACGCTGGCGGTCCTTGACGTTGCCGATGGCGCTGGGATGGACGTTCTTTGCGGGCTGGGCGGCCTGGGTCGATTTCCATCCGCAAAGCTGGGCGCATTGGGGATTGGTCGTCACGTCGATCTATCTGATGGGCGCGGGAATCGCACAGCAGATGATTCCGGTTCGCGCCTGAAACCGGGCCGGGTTGCAAGACTGCGTTGCGCTTGATCAAGTTCCGCCGATCAAGCGCAACACGCAACAGTCTCAACCTGCGCCAGTCTTGGATTGCCCTCAATGTGAACCAGATTTAGGGCAATCCTGTTCACGCCTGATCAAAGGCGGGTCACAATGACGCCGGACAGGATCAGAACGGCGGCTATCGCCTTGTCGCGGGTCATGCGTTCGCCAAATACCACCCATCCAATCAGCACCGCAAACAGGATCGACGTTTCGCGCAACGCCGAAACCAGCGCGATCGGCGCCTCGGTCATGGCCCAGACGGCGATCGCATAAGCCCCGTACGACGCCAGTGCAGCAAAGCTACCCATCGCCCAAGCGCGCAGATCAGCGCGCAGAACCGACCTTCCCCGGATCGCCAGGCAGGTCGGGGTAAAGAACACGGCGTCCAGCGCAAACAACCAGCCGACATAGGCAACGGCATCCCCCGACACGCGCGCGCCCATACCGTCGGTCAGGCTGTAGCCTGCAGTGGCCAACGCGGACCCCAGCGCAAGCGGCACAAGACGACGGCTTTCCCCCATCCGCAGGGCGCCGCGCGCCATCATCAATATGCCAAGCCCGACGATCAGCACCCCAAGATACTCCGCAGCGCTGATGGTATCAGTCAACGCCACCGCGCCGACCAGCAAAACCATCATCGGTGCCGCCCCACGTGCGATCGGGTAAACCCGGCTCAGATCCCCCTGATCATAGGCATAGGCAAGAAATAGCTTGTAGGCCGTGTGCAGCACCCCTGATCCGATCAGCCAGAACCAGACCTCGGCCTGCGGCAACGGCCTGGTCAGCGCGATCCCCAGACCGGCAATACCCTGCACGATGGTCAAGATCGCCATTCCGGTCAGCTTGGACGCACCCTGCTTGATCGCTGCGTTCCAAAGCGCATGCAAGAACGCCGCACCCATCACTGACAAAAAGACCGAAAGGCTCATGGTGCAGGGGTCCAATCGGGGGTTGATGACAGTTTTGTGACACCATCGGTACCCCTGCGGCACAGGCGCGGCAAGGGGGAGGGGCACCCTGTCCCCCCAAGGGCCGGATGGTGAGGCAGTGTCAGCCGGCGAGCCTGTCAGATCAACAAACCCGCCGCGCGTTCAAGGCGCAGCAGCGCAACCTTGGTTTCAACCCCGCCCGGCGCGGAAAACCCGCCCAGGGTCCTGGCCCCAAGAACGCGGTGACATGGGATCAGAATCGGAATCGCGTTCGTCCCGCAGGCCTGCCCGATGGCCTGCGCCGGGGTCCGCAAGTCGCGGGACAGATCACCGTAAGTGCGGGTTTCCCCGCACGGGATCGCAAGCATGGCGTGGCGAACCCGGTTTTGCAGCCCAACCCCCAGGTCCAGCGGCAGGTCGAACCGCGTCAGGCGCCCGTCGAAATAGGCGGCCAACTGTGCCGCTGCCTCTTGCAAAAGGGTGGTTGGCGCGGGGTCCTCGGCAACCCAGTGCAGTCGGGTGATCGTGCCGTCGGTCTCGTGCAACGTCAGCGGGCCAAAGGGACTGGCGACGGTCAAGCGACCCGTCAGCGGCCCAATCATCGCGGCAACAGCCGCAGCGCCCGGATCTGATTGCGCCGCGCGGTCGCTGTGTCAAAGCCTGTGGTGTCGGTGGCCGCCACAAGCGCATTCAGGATGGCTTCTTCGGTAGCTTCTATCGCGGCCTCGAACAGCGGCGACATCCGGTCGTTGGGCATGGTTGCCACGGGCATCGGACCCTGCCGCCGTTCCGGGGTGCGGCGCAGACCGGGGTCCGTGCAGAACGCCAGCGCATAGTCGCCCGAACCATTCGACAGCGCGGCCCCGGTCCGCGCAAGCCCGCCGAAACACCGGGTCGCCAACCGCCGAAGGTTGCGGTCGCAGACGGGGGCATCGGTGGCCAGTACGATGACAATGGACCCGTCCGCGTCGTGCTGGACCAGATTTGCAACCGGTGCGCCATCAATGCGCAAACTGCCGCCGTAATTGGCCTGCACCAACACGCCAAGGGTATGGGCGCCGACCTGCCTTGAGGCCGTACCTATCCCGCCTTTCAGGCCAAATGCGACCGTTCCGGTGCCCGCCCCGACACAGCCTTCAGCCACGGGACCATCCACCGCGACCGACAACGCCACCGTCATTTCGGCAACGGTAGGGCGCGGCGCGCGAATATCATTCAGGCGGCTGTCGTTGGTTTCCCCGACCACGGCATTGACCGACGTGACCCGCTCGTTCCCTGGCTGCGCAAGGGTATGGGCGACCAGCGCCTCGACCGCCCGGCCAACGGCAAGGGTATTGGTCAAGATGACAGGGGTTTCCAACTCGCCCAATTCGTCAATCTGACTGCCGCCGGCAAATTTGCCAAAGCCGTTCAGCACGGCCAGCGCCGCCGGAACCTTGTCTTGAAACAGGTTGCCGTCATGCGGCACGATCACGGTCGCCCCGGTGCGCGTCCGGTCACCCTCAGTCAAGGTCACATGGCCGATACGGACACCGGGTACATCGGTGATGGCGTTCAGCGGGCCGGGGGCGAAACGGCCGATGACATAGCCAAGATCACGAAGACGGGGCATGATTGGGTCCTTGCGGCAAGATGGCAACGGTTGTGCACGATTGACAGACAAGTTGCGGCGTCTTTGCTGTCCGGGGCACCCCGCCCCGGGGGCAGTTGCCCGCCCCCCGTCCGAGGGGCGGGCGCGATCGTCAGCCCAGCGCGTCGTTGCACCGTTTGCACGTATGGGGGTGCTTGTGAGCACCGACATCCGGCAATATCTGCCAGCAGCGCGCACATTTTTCGCCGGTAGCGGCCTCGAAAACCACGCCGACGCCGGGAACCTCTGGCAGACGGAACGCCTCGGATGGGGCTGGGTCGGCGGTCAGCACGATGTCGGACGTGATACACAGGTCGGCGAAATCCACCGATTTCAGCGCAGCCAAGGTCCCGGCGTCGTCAATATGGACCACCGGGGCGGCTTCAAGGCTGGCACCGATCACCTTGGCGGCGCGCTGCACCTCCAGTG
>JAUSPL010000598.1 GCA_030656535.1 Gemmobacter sp. | reverse complement strand
CCTTGAACGGTTGCAAGCCGGGCTTGCGCGCGCGGGGATCGCGTCCGAGGCGCTGGCATTGCCCGCAGGCGAGGCGACCAAGGGCTGGCCGGGGTTGGCGCGGGCGGTCGATTTCTTGCTGGAGGCCAAGGTCGAGCGGCGCGATATCGTCATTGCTTTTGGCGGTGGCGTGGTCGGCGATCTGGCCGGGTTTGCGGCTGCCATCTTGCGTCGCGGGGTGCGGTTCGTGCAGATCCCGACGACGCTGCTGGCGCAGGTCGACAGTTCGGTTGGTGGCAAGACCGGGATCAACACCGCGCAGGGCAAGAATCTGGTCGGCGCCTTTCATCAACCCAGCCTTGTTCTGGCGGATGTTGATGTTCTGGGCACACTGGCACCACGGGATTTTCTGGCAGGCTACGGCGAAGTCGTAAAATACGGGCTGCTAGGCGATTCGGAGTTCTATGCTTGGCTAGAGATCAATGCCCCCGCCATGGCCGCAGGGAATACCGCCCTGCGCCAAGAAGCCGTGCGCCGGTCGGTCGCGATGAAGGCGGGCATCGTCGCGCGCGATGAAACCGAGGAAGGCGAGCGCGCGCTTTTGAACCTGGGGCACACGTTCTGTCATGCGCTGGAACAGGCGACCGGGTATGGTGATCGTCTGCTGCACGGCGAAGGCGTGGCAATCGGGTGTGGCTTGGCGTTTGAGGTCTCTGCACGCTTGGGGCTGTGTTCCCAGGAAACACCATCCCGGGTGCGCGCCCATCTGCGGGACATGGGGATGAAGGTCGATATCGCTGATATCCCCGGCGATCTGCCCGATGCAGCGGGCCTCATGAGGCTGATGGGCCAGGACAAAAAGGTGATCGATGGCCGCTTGCGGTTCATCCTTGCGCGCGGCATCGGCAAAGCCTTTGTCGCCGAAGACGTTCCGCCCGCTTTGGTCCAAGGCCTGTTGGCCGAAGCCTTGTCCGGGCGCTGAGGCCCCCGTCTGCTTTCACTTTCCGTCGCCGAAATCCAGTCAGATCGCACCTCTGCTGGACCCCAGTCCTGACAGGCAGCGGGGGTGACGGCTGATCATCGCGTGGGTCGGGTCCGCGCCGCGATCCATTCATCGTCAACTGGTATGTGTATCAAGACAAGGATGCGCCCCAGGGGCGCATCCTTGTGGAAAACCGTTGGATCAGAACGGGATTTCGTCGTCCATGTCGCTGCGTCCGCCGCCGGCACCCCCACCAAAGCCGCCGGCATCACGTCCGCCGCCAAAGCCTGAATCCCGACCGCCACCGCTGCGCGCGCCACCTGATCCGCCGCCTGTTCCACCGCCCGATCCGCCGCCATAGCCCGGATCACCGCCCTGGTCGTAATCGCGATCACCGCCGCCGCCACTGTCACCGCGCCCACCCAGAAGGGTCATTTCACCACGGAACGGCCGGATGACGATTTCGGTGGAATAGCGGTCCGCGCCAGACTGATCTTGCCATTTGCGGGTTTCAAGCTGGCCTTCGATATAGACGGTCGAGCCCTTGCGCAGGTACTGTTCGGCGATCTTGCCGATGTTTTCGTTGAAAATCGCGACCGAATGCCATTCGGTCCGTTCTTTTTTTTCGCCGCTCGCCTTGTCGCGCCATGTTTCGGACGTGGCGATGCGCAGGTTCACGACCTTGCCGCCATTTGGAAAACTGCGCACCTCGGGATCGCGGCCAAGATTGCCTACGATGATGACCTTGTTGACCGATCCTGCCATGGCGTTTCCCTTTGTTTGCTGGTCCTGACCACCGGAGCATTGCCCGGCTTTGGTTCGTATTTCCTATATCGCGCTGCATCCTCCGCCGCAACCGGCGCGGCATTGCTTGCCGCCACGATGTTCCACGCCCCCCATGTTCAAGGGGTGGCAGGTCGCGGAAATCAGGCTATAGTCTGCTGCGTGTTCAAGATGGCCGAAGTGGATGGGTACCGCGATGACAAATGGCATAGCAAGGGCGCGCAACCGGGTCCGTGGCTCGATCGTGTGCGTGTCATTGGTCTGTGTCATGGCGACGGGTGCGATGGCAGAAGGGTTGCGTGCGACCAGTTCGTCGAAATCGCGCAACGCGATTTTCGGCTCTCAGCTCAAGCTGCTGGATAACCGGTTGTCCAAACAATACGCCTCGTCTGTCAGGCTGAAGCCCAGTGCAAAGGCTGGCAAGACCGACGCCGCCATTCCGCGCTATGCAGGAAACTATCGCGGCCAATATCTGGAAACCGCCAAGACCTTGGCGCGCAAGCATGGCATCCCCGAAGATTTGTTCTTGCGTCTGGTTCAGCAGGAATCCGGTTGGAACGCGGGCGCCGTATCGCACAAGGGCGCCACGGGTCTGGCACAGCTGATGCCGGGGACCGCAGTTGCGCTGGGGGTGGACATCAACGATCCCCAGCAGAATCTGGAAGGCGGCGCACGCTATCTGCGCCGGATGTATGACAAGTTCGGCAGTTGGAAACTGGCGTTGGCTGGGTACAACGCGGGGCCCGCAGCGGTGGAAAAGCACGGTGGCATCCCGCCGTTTGCGGAAACCAAAGGCTATGTTGTCGCAATTCTGGGCGCGCAAGACCTGTAGCAGGTCACGTTCGGGCGCTGCCGTCGCCTTTTGCCGGATGATTGCGCGGGCTGGATTTTGGCGCGCATGGGGGCCGCACCGTTTGCGGTGGATCAGGGGCACCTTGGCTGGACCCGGGCTGTCGGGGCCAGTGACCCTTGCACACGCGCTGCAAAACGATATTCCCGATGTGCAGGCCGGTGTGGATCGTTCGGCCGCCCCCTTGACGTGCTGATTTCCACCGGCTGAGCCCGGTAGACCAACCCGGAGTCCCCGATGATCTTGTGTTGCGGCGAAGCCCTGATCGACATGGTGCCGGTGATGGCTGGGGCCGTTCCTGCTTTTGCGCCGCATTCCGGGGGGGCGGTGTTCAACACGGCAATCGGGCTTGGACGGTTGGGTGCCCGGGTCGGGTTCCTGTGTGGAATGTCGCGCGATCTGTTCGGGCAGAGGCTCGCGGCGGATCTTGCGGCGTCGGGCGTCGACAGCAGTTTTTGTCCGCGCGTTGACCGGCCCACCACGCTGGCCTTTGTCACCTTGCGCGATGGGCAGGCGGAGTATGCATTTTATGACGAGGCGTCCGCGCTTCGGATGCTGAGCGATGCCGACCTTCCCGAGTTGCCGGACGCCGTTCAGGCGCTGTTCTTTGGCGGGATATCGCTGGTGGCAGAGCCATGTGGGTCAACCTATGAGGCATTTGCCTTGCGGGCGGCAGGTCGGGTCCTGGTGATGCTTGACCCCAACATCCGCACCGGGTTCATCCGGGACGAGGCCGCCTATCGCGCGCGACTGGCACGGATGATCGCAGCGGCCGATGTGGTGAAGTTGTCGGTCGAGGACCTGGCTTGGCTGATGGGACCGGGCGACTTGATGGCGCAAGCGCAGCAGGTTCTGGGGCAGGGGCCTGCGGTCGTCTTGATCACCGACGGCGGGGCCGGGGCCCATCTGCTGCGCGGGTCGGACCATATTCATCTGCCGGCGCCGAAGGTGGGCGTCGTGGATACCGTGGGCGCCGGGGATACATTCAACGCAGGTTT
>JAUSPL010000597.1 GCA_030656535.1 Gemmobacter sp. | reverse complement strand
CGAGGTTCCATCCGTCGATGGCCGCCCGCATTGCCGTTTCCGGAGACTTGCGGATCTCGTTCGCCTTAACGGCTTCGTGGAAGGCCAGCACGTGATCGAGACGGACGTCGTCTGGGCCAACGCCCTGCCAGCTGAGGAAATAGATGAACCGGCAGATCGCAGCCTGCATGGAGGTATTGCCCGAGGCCCGGGCCGACTTCCAGAGCGACTGCCACGCGGGCGAAAGATCGGAGGGTCTGCTCCAGCGTCGCTTCACGATGCCGAAATGCACCATGGCCGCTCGCGCATCGCTGACGGCATTCTGCCACGACTTCTCGGCGAGCCCCAGCTTGGCGGCGTTCAGTCGAGCGAGCCGGGGCTGCAGCCAGCCCACGTCCGCCGGGACAGCTTCCGACGGCCTGCCAAGCGCCTTCGCGACCCGGGTGAGGCCCGAGACCATGTCGCGCCGCCGCGTCGTGCTTAGGGCGTCGTCCGCCTGCAGCCTCGTGATCAGTTCCGAAAACATCGGCGTGTCGGGATGGATGAATGCCATGTCGGACGTCAGGGCCTTGTCCTGTTTCATCGGGTGAGTTTCCTGTGGTCAGATCGGGTTTCGGGTGGACAGTCGTGGACACGGCCGTACATTCGGGAGAACAATAGCATGGATAATCCGAAACTATTGCTGACCTTGTCTTCCCGAACTGCTCGCAAGATGTTGACATATATGGACAATGACGCCCATGCTGGTCACTGGCGAAACCGCTGCCGATAGAGCGCATGGGCCGCCGGATCGATGCGCAAAAGGCGCCCGCCGGGACCCACCCGGATCACCTCAAGCAGCCCCGCATCAATCGCGCGACGCACCGTCTTCTCAGAACAGCGGTCCAGTTCCGCCACATCACGCACCGTCAGAAGCGCGCGCGCGGCATCAGTCTTGCGGGGGTTGGTCATCGGTCAAATCCTCATGGTTGGGAGCGCAGGTCTGCAGGTCGCGAGCGGCAACGCGCGCGATCAGCACGACAAGCGTACGAATGGCAGGGGCCAGTTCCGCGGGAACGTTCGTGGGCGAGGTCGTCGGAGCGTCAGAGGCAACGGTCGATGCGCGATGTGCGACGCGGGGACCTGCCTGAGACGGCTTGGTGCTGACAGGGGGCCCAGTGGTGACCGGACGGGTCGTCGTCGGTGTTTGTGACATCGGAGATCCCCGAAGACACACGGAAAGTCTGGCTGTCCGTGCCTTCGTTCGGAGCCCCGGACTCTCACCGGTAACTGAACGAGGTTTGCTTTAGTGGTGGCCGTCCCCGTCTCAGGGATCAGCGATCAGAGCGCTATCAGCGCGAAAGTTCCTCGAGCGGGATGATGAACTTGTGGCTCTTGCCCGACTGGACGATCATTTCCCGGCGGTGGTTCGTACCAATCGCTGCGGTGATGTTGCAGTCGAAGAAGCCGTGCTTCAGGCCATCGGACAGGATTTCCTTGATGCGATCCATGGCAAGGTCCAGCTGGGTGGGGGCCGCGCTCTCATGAGGCGACGAAAGGGCATTCAGGTCGGATTTTGCAGAGTTGCGCTCGATCATCTTGGTTGAACCTTTACAGGTGAGGACGGCTACGTCTGGTCATCAGGGTTGGCATCTGGGCAAAGTGGTTTGCTGTGGCGGACTATGGCGGGCCATGCATCGCCGCCGCGATCTTCTCGAACTCAGCCTCGGAGATCGTGCGGACAACGCGCATGCCGCGACTGGCCACCACGTTCGAGGAGCCCGGCGACGATGCCCTACTTTCTATCATCCGGATCTGTTCGATTGCTTCCAGCGTCATCGGTCGTATCGGATAGAGCTGATCAAGCTGAGCGGCCCCGGTGAGATCGCTATACTCGGCATTCCGCCCGGGCAACTGCACTTCTGCAACCCGACGAGAGGCGTCAACCGAAACCGAAAAACGTGGCCAAAGCTGCGAGCCGAACAAGGTCTCCTCGGAGTTTGCTTTGACGCGTTCGTCATCGAACGCAGCCACGAACAGAGCAGTGACCATATCTTCAAGATTGTGACCTTCGGGCAATGCGCCTTGCGGCAAAAACCCGGTTGTCGGATACGCCTCGGCAGTCTGCAGCGTCCGGATGAACTCAAACTCGTCAACAACTTTGCTCGGCGGTTCACCCGACAACAGCGCCAGCGTCAGCCGGGCCACATCCCGCGGCCCCATCTCCGGCGCATTCACCCCCCGCGCGCCCGTCGACAACCACCCCGCCTCACGAAGCGCGCGCGCTACAAGCACGACGCCAGCCTCCGGCAAGCCGTAGGTCGAAGAGAGCAAAGAGATGAGGGGGCCAATACGCATGGACCCTATATGCGGTATACGCAGATAGACGTCAATGGTCTTTTTGCGCCACGCACAAATAGAGAATCACATCGTCGCGCGCCGTCGCATGCGGGGGTATGCCCGCCGCATTGTCGGCTGGCGCGTCAGCACCTCCCCTCATGCCGGGTTCGTTCTCGATGCCCTAGAACAGGCCGTCCATGAACGCCGCCCGGTCAAGGGAATGGGGCTGGTCCATCATTCCGACCGCGGATCGCAATACTTGTCGATCAAATACACCGAACGATTGGCCGAGGCAGGTATCGAACCATCGGTCGGCAGCGTCGGTAACTGCTACGATACATCGTGCGGGAGATCTTCAACGCCCTCTGTAGACCAAAGTCGCCACCACCGATTGCAGCTTGACGAACATAGGAGCTTCAACGCCCTCGCCGAGACGATCAACGGCCTCTTCAAGG
>JAUSPL010000575.1 GCA_030656535.1 Gemmobacter sp. | reverse complement strand
CAACCCTCGAAACTGAAGCAGTAGAATGGGAGAGTCTCACCGATGAAGGTTCTGGTCCCGGTGAAGCGGGTAATTGATTACAACGTGAAGGTTCGCGTCAAGGCGGACGGGTCAGGCGTTGATCTGGCAAACGTGAAGATGTCGATGAACCCATTTGACGAAATCGCGGTCGAAGAAGCGATCCGGTTGCGCGAAAAGGGTGTCGCAACAGAAGTTGTGGTGGTTTCGATCGGCGTGAAACAGTCCGCCGAAACATTGCGCACGGCGCTTGCGATGGGCGCGGATCGCGCCATCCTGATCGTGGCGGCGTCTGATGTGCATACCGATATCGAGCCCTTGGCCGTGGCAAAGCTGCTGGCAAAGGTCGTCGAGGCCGAGCAGCCCGGGCTGGTGATTGCGGGCAAGCAGGCGATCGACAATGATATGAACGCGACCGGGCAGATGCTGTCGGCGCTCCTGGGCTGGTCTCAGGCCGCCTTTGCGTCCGAAATTGCAATCGACGGCGACCATGCGGTTGTCACGCGCGAGGTCGACGGCGGTCTTCAGACGATCAAGGTCAAGATGCCCGCGATCATCACCGCCGATCTGCGCCTGAATGAGCCGCGCTATGCGTCGCTGCCCAACATCATGAAGGCCAAGAAGAAACCGCTCGAGGAAAAGACCGCCGAGGATTACGGCGTTGACGTCACGCCCCGGTTGACAGTGGTCAAGACGGTGGAGCCCGCAGGCCGCAAGGCCGGGGTAAAGGTTGGTTCGGTGGACGAACTGATCGCGAAACTGAAAGACGAAGCGGGGGTGATCTGAGATGGCAGTTCTTTTGATTGCTGACGTCGTGGGCGGTGTGCTGGGTGCGGATGCAACGGCCAAGGCGCTGTCTGCTGCGGCCAAGCTGGGCGAGGTCCACGTTCTGGTGGCAGGTGCCGGTATCGGTGCGGCCGCAGCCGAGGCGGCCGAATTCTCTGGTGTAGGCAAGGTGTTGACGGCGGATGATGCCGCCTATGGCCACGGCATGGCTGAACCGATGGCCGCGTTGATCGTCGCCTTGTCAGGGGCATATTCGCATATTCTTGCGCCCGCGACGTCGGCGGCAAAAAACGTGCTGCCTCGGGTGGCCGCGCTCCTGGATGTGATGGTGATTTCTGAGATCACGTCGGTGGTTGATGCTGACACATTCGAGCGCCCGATCTATGCCGGCAACGCGATCCAGACGGTGAAGTCGTCCGACAAGATCAAGGTCGGCACCGTGCGGACAGCGACCTTTGAGGCCGCAGCCAAGGGCGGTTCCGCAGCGATTGAAGCCGCTGCGACGGCTGCCAATCCGGGCCTGTCTGAATGGGTCGAAGACAAGGTCGCCGCGTCGGACCGGCCAGAGCTGACATCGGCTGGCATCGTGGTGTCGGGCGGACGGGGTGTCGGATCCGAGGCGGATTTTGCCCTGATCGAAAAACTGGCCGACAAGCTGGGGGCCGCTGTTGGCGCGTCCAGGGCGGCTGTCGATTCAGGATATGCGCCCAACGACTGGCAGGTTGGACAGACCGGCAAGGTGGTCGCGCCGACACTGTATGTCGCCGTGGGCATTTCCGGCGCCATTCAGCATCTTGCGGGCATGAAGGACAGCAAGGTCATTGTCGCGATCAACAAGGACGAAGAGGCACCGATTTTCCAGGTTGCCGACTATGGTCTGGTTGCTGACCTGTTCACGGCGGTGCCAGAGCTGATCGAAAAACTGTAATCGTTCTGACGGCAGGGCGACATGGGGTGTGCGGTGTTCCGCGCACCCTTTTTCATTGGGGGCAGGGCTGGGCATGAACTGCAGGCTTGGCGCAGCATCTTGCCGCAGATGCAGGTGGGCCGACTGACTTGTCCCGATGCCGTGGCCGCGCGCACACCTAGTTTACTGTGCCTTGCGGGCTCAGGCCCCCTTTATCTTGCGCTCCATCAGGCGCTGATACAGGCTTGGCGCAATCCGCATCAGCCACCAGGACACCGCTGCGATCCGTCCCACCGGACTCATCGGACGCCGGGATCGTGCCCCGGCCAGGATCACTTTGGCAGCGTCATCCGGGGTCATGGTATCGATGCCGTCGCTGGCCGATCCCGGGCGCGCCGTGCCATCAGCTGATCGTCCCGGAGCATCGGGGTTGGTCGCCACGAAGGACGGCGCCGCGATCAGACAGGCGACGCCGTGCGGTTTTTCTTCCGATCGCAAAGAGGCAAAGAATCCCTGCAGCGCGTGCTTGCTGGCGGCATAGGCGGTCCGATGGTGAAGTGGGGCGAAGCCCGCGACCGAACTCACCGCCAAATGCACACCACGCGCCCGCCGCACCGACCCCAGCAAGCCGCGTGCAACCATCACCGCGCCAAAGTAGTTCACCTCGAATACCCGGCGGTGCGCGTCCATCGACGCATCCTCAAACGCCCCTATGTGGGTGATTCCGGCAGCATAGATCACCAGATCAATCGATGGGTGGCGGTCCGTTATGGTGGTGCAGGCGGCCTGCACCTGAGTGGGGTCGGTCAGATCGCAGGCGACCACCGCGACCTGTGGACCCGACATGGCGTCAAGGCTGGCACCCGGAAGATCCAGCACCACCACGGTCCAGTGCTCTTGCAACAGTCGCATTGTCAGCGCGCGCCCAAGCCCGCCGGCGCCACCTGTGATGACCGCGACGCTCATCCGCGCCACCACAGATCGAACGTTTCTGCGCTGGTCTTTTGCGGGGTATAGCCAAAGACAGACTTCAGTCGTGAATTGTCCAGCACTGGCCGATATTGCAAGAAACGCACCTGCTCGGGGCCATAGGGGGTCAGCCCCAGCGGGCGCGCGACCGCCAATGCCGTGCGAAGGGCCCAGGCGGGCAGGCGTAGCATGGGCTTGCCCATCACCGCCGCCAGTCGATCCATGCCAACCGTGCCGTCGCCAGCCACGTTAAAGATGCCGGGGGGGCCGTCCGTTGCTGCGCGGGCCAGAATGCGGGCCAGATCCTCGGTCCAGATGAACACAAATGCGCTGTCGCTGCCCCGGATTGCCAACAGACGGGGCTTGCGAAACAGCGCGGTGATCTGGTTTTCGACACCCACCCCCAGCACGGTTCCGATGCGCAAGACCACCTGTTCAAGGTCCGGATGTGCGGTGCGCGCTGCGGCCAGCATTTCCTCGACCAGTCGTTTGTGATGCGCGTAGGCGAATTCGGGGTTGCCGCGGATGGGCGCGCTTTCGGTCAAAGGCGCGCGGTTTTCAGGGTGATAGCCGTAAGCCGCCCCCGAAGACGTGACGACCAACCGGCGGACACCATGACGAACGCAGGCCGACAGAACGTTTTGCGTGCCTGTCACATCTACCGCATACTCGAACTCGCGGGTAGATGTCCGCGCGGGCGTGACGATGGACGCAAGGTGGACGACCACATCCGGCGTATGGTCGGCGATCACGCGGTCAGGGTCGTCCCCGCGCACATCCATCGGGGCAAAGGTCATGCCAGGCGGCAGGGGGATCGGGCGGATGTCTGTGGCCACCACCTCATGGCCCACCAGATGCGGCAACAGCCGACTGCCGACCATTCCGGCGGCCCCGGTGATCAGGATCCGGCTCATCTGGCGGCGACCGTGCGGGCCATCCATGCGGCCAGCGCGATTCCTGAAATGGCGTGCCAGATGCCCCACAGGGCTGCGACCACGGCCATCCCGCCCAACCCGCCGAAAAAGCCAAAGATCAAGATCAGCCCAAGCCCGGAATTCTGGATGCCCGTTTCGATGGTGACGGCCCGGCGGTCATAAGCCGACAGCCCGAATAGCCGCGCCATCAGGTTGCCTGCCAACAGCGCCAAGGTGTTGTGTGCGATCACCAAGGCCGCAACCAGACCCGCCAGATCCAGAAAGAACCCCCAGTTTGCGGCAAGTGCCATGACGATAAACAGCGCAAAGATTGTCAT
>JAUSPL010000571.1 GCA_030656535.1 Gemmobacter sp. | reverse complement strand
GGTGTCGTCAATCCGGTTCAATCGCGCCGCCTTGGCCGCGCAATAAGAAAAGACCCGGCACATGGCCGGGTCCTTGGGTCGCTGCGGTTTCATCGATACCAGCCCGATGGCAGGGCTGGACTTAGCCCTTCATCCCGTCCCAAAAGCTTTTGACCTTTGAGAAGAAGGAATGCCCCTCGGGGTTGTTGTCTTCTGACAGCCGGTCAAATTCCTGCAACAGTTCTCGCTGACGCGAAGTCAGGTTGACCGGGGTTTCCACCGCCAGTTCAATCAGCATATCGCCGATGCCCCCGCCGCGCAGCGCGGGCATGCCCTTGGCGCGCAGACGCATCTGCTTGCCGGTCTGGCTGCCTGCAGGGACTTTGACGCGGCTCCGGCCACCGTCAATGGTCGGGACCTCGACCTCGCCCCCAAGGGCGGCCGTGGTGATGCTGACGGGCACGCGACAGTAAAGATGCACACCATCGCGTTGAAAGATCGGGTGATCCTTGACCTCGATGAATATGTACAGATCCCCGGTTGGCCCGCCGCGCAAGCCCGCTTCACCCTCGCCCGCAAGGCGGATGCGCGTGCCGGTTTCTACCCCGGCCGGGATGTTGACCGACAGCGAGCGGTCCTTTTCGATGCGCCCGGCCCCGCCACAGGACTTGCACGGATTCTTGACGATCTGACCTGCACCAGCGCAGGTGGGGCAGGTGCGTTCGACGGTAAAGAACCCTTGCTGTGCGCGGACCTTGCCCATCCCCGAACAGGTTGGACAGGTGACAGGCTCTGCTCCGCCCTCGGCCCCGGAGCCTTTGCAGCTGTCGCAAGCGACCGAGGTCGGGACGGATATGGTTTTCTGGACGCCTTTGTTGGCTTCTTCAAGGCTGACGCGCAGGTTATAGCGCAGGTCGGACCCGCGCTGCGCACGAGAACGGCCACCGCCGCCACGTCCACCCATGAAGTCGCCAAAAAGGTCCTCGAACACATCCGAGAACGCGCTGGCGAAGTCACCTTGCTGGTTGAACCCGCCGGGCCGTCCACCACCACCGCCGCCTTCGAATGCGGCGTGACCGTAGCGGTCATAGGCGGCTTTCTTGGAATCGTCCTTGAGGATGTCGTAGGCTTCGTTCACTTCTTTGAACTTGCCTTCGGCGGTCGGGTCGTCCTGATTGCGGTCGGGGTGAAGTTCTTTGGCCTTGGTGCGGTAGGCTTTCTTGATCTCATCCGCCGACGAGCCTTTGGCCACGCCCAAGACGTCGTAGAAGTCGCGTTTTGCCATGTCTGACCCCTTCGCGGAACGCGCATCAGGCGGCCCCCCGAAGGGGCCGCCTTAGCCGGGTTCCGGCAGCGTTACTTGCGCTTGTTGTTGCCAAGATCCTCGAAGTCGGCATCGACGATGTCGTCATCCACACCGCGCATATTGTCATCCGACGGCTCGGCATCTGCGGCTTGCGCCTTGTAGATGGCCTCGCCCAGCTTCATCGCAGCTTCTGTCAGGTTCTGGATGCCGCCCTTGATCTTGCCGGCGTCGTCGCCTTTCAGCGCTTCCTCAAGCGGACCCATCGCAAGCTCGATCGCCTCGACGGTGGACGGGTCCACCTTGTCGCCGTGTTCATCCAGCGACTTTTTGGTCGAGTGCAGCAGGCTTTCGCCCTGGTTCCGGGTTTCGGCCAGTTCGCGGCGGGCCTTGTCGGCTTCGGCGTTTGCCTCGGCGTCCTTGACCATCTTTTCGATATCCGCATCCGACAGACCACCCGAGGCCTGGATCGTGATTGCCTGTTCCTTGCCGGTGCCTTTGTCCTTGGCCAGAACCTTGACGATGCCGTTGGCATCGATGTCAAAGGTGACCTCGATCTGCGGCATGCCGCGCGGGGCAGGGGGGATGTTTTCCAAGTTGAACTGACCCAGCATCTTGTTGTCAGCGGCCATTTCGCGTTCGCCCTGGAACACCCGCAGCGTCACCGCGTTCTGGTTGTCTTCGGCGGTGGAGAACACCTGGCTTTTCTTGGTCGGGATCGTGGTGTTGCGGTCGATCAGGCGGGTGAACACGCCGCCCAGCGTCTCAATGCCCAACGAAAGCGGGGTCACATCCAGCAGCACCACGTCCTTTACGTCACCTTGCAGCACGCCGGCCTGGATGGCAGCGCCCAAGGCCACGACCTCGTCCGGGTTCACACCCTTGTGGGGTTCCTTGCCAAAGAAGGCGGTCACTTCTTCGACCACTTTCGGCATCCGGGTCATCCCGCCGACCAGAACCACTTCGTCGATGTCGCCTTTGGACAGGCCTGCGTCTTTCAAGGCCGCAGCACAGGGCTTCATCGAGGCCTTGATCAGGTCACTGACCAAGCTTTCCAGCTTTGCCCGGGTCAGCTTCATCACGAGGTGAAGCGGCTGGCCAGTATTCTTGTCCATCGAGATGAACGGTTGGTTGATTTCGGTGGATTGGCTGGAGGACAGCTCGATCTTTGCCTTTTCGGCGGCTTCCTTCAGGCGTTGCAGCGCCATCTTGTCCAGCGTCAGGTCGACACCGTGTTCCTTTTTGAAATCGTCAGCCAGATAGTTCACGATCCGCATATCGAAGTCTTCGCCACCCAGGAAGGTGTCGCCGTTGGTCGATTTGACCTCGAACAGACCGTCGTCGATTTCCAGAATGGTGATGTCGAACGTGCCGCCGCCAAGGTCATAGACCGCGATGGTACGGCTTTCTTTCTTGTCCAGACCGTACGCCAGTGCTGCTGCGGTCGGTTCGTTGATGATGCGCAGTACCTCAAGGCCGGCGATCTTGCCTGCGTCTTTGGTTGCCTGACGCTGGGCGTCGTTGAAATACGCGGGAACCGTGATGACGGCCTGGGTCACTTCTTCGCCTAGATAGGATTCTGCGGTTTCCTTCATCTTTTGCAAGATGACAGCCGAGATTTGCGCCGGGCTGTATTTCTGCCCGCGGGCTTCAACCCATGCATCGCCATTGCCCCCGTTTACGACGGTGTAGGGCATGTTCTTCTTGTCTTTTGCCAGATGCGCGTCATCGGCGCGGCGGCCGATCAGGCGCTTCACGGCAAAGATGGTGTTGGTAGGGTTGGTTACAGCCTGCCGTTTCGCAGGCTGACCGACCAGACGCTCGTTTTCGGTGAAGGCGACGATCGATGGTGTCGTGCGTGCCCCTTCCGAATTCTCGATAACCCGGGGTTGCGAACCATCCATGATGGCAACGCAGGAGTTGGTGGTCCCGAGGTCGATCCCGATGACTTTGGCCATTTTGTATCCTCTTTCGGCGATATATTGGGTCAGGACCCGCGCGCGGCGTCCTGCCCCGATCCCTTGTTACTGGTTCCGGGTGTGCCCCGGTTCCGCTTGCGTTGGGTATATAAGGAGGGGTCAGTGGCCCTGCAAGCGTCACAGCAGTGTGATGTTGCTGATAATTTAAATGCAGCGACCGTTTGAGCGGGAAATTGGACGCATTCCGGTCCGGCTGTGGGCGGTCAAACTCCCCGCCTCTTGCGGCTGACGGGTGCCGGTGATCAGCGGTGGTCCAGCGTGCAACACCCTTGGGACAAACGATTTGCGTCGGGGCTTTGAATGAACAGCGCAGCCGCCATGCCAAAACGCCGGTCGCTCATCCCGTCGGAACATGCCTCTCGCGTGATTGTCAGGGCCATTGTGCGGGTGGGGCCCTCTTGCAGCGTGACGAAATAGCCCTGGGGGGCGACGGCCTCGGTTGTGACGGTCAGGTTGGTGCGCCCGGCATCGGGGGTGTTTTCCTC
>JAUSPL010000570.1 GCA_030656535.1 Gemmobacter sp. | reverse complement strand
CGATGGCCCGTTTCCCGCGAAGGGTTTGCGCCGAGGCCTGCCGTCACATGCCGGTCCACGGCCCCATGCGCGATGTAGAGCCCACCCCCGGGGTAGCCCGTCAAGCCGCGCGCGCCGCGTCCCAGCCGGTTTGCGCAACAGGCGTCGGCGTCCGGGGCTCTGTCTTGCGGATGATCTTTTGCGACATTGCCATGTTCTTTCCGGTGTTTGTGCCCGTTACTGGCGCTCGGCCTGCCACGGGCGGGTCGGCGCGTCATCCTGTCGGACCCGGCCATCGCACCAGTCCCGCCGCTGCCGCCCTGTCAATACGCGCTGCACCCGGCGCGCGACCGGCCTGCGGCAGCGGACTGGATGTCCGGTCGGTGACAATTGCGCCGGCTACCTGGCAGGCTCACGGCGTCCTCATCTCGAAAACGTGGCACTGGTTGCAACTCAACCGCGATTCGGAATGCTCCATATGACAGGTCGTGCAGGCGGCCTCGCCCATATGCGAGTGATGCGGGTTGGGAAGCAATCTGGCGGTGAGCCGGGCGACCGCGTCGTGGCTTTCGTGGCAGACAAGGCAAACCGCTGTGGCCGGCGGCTCGGCAAAGGACAGGTCTGCGCCGTGACATGCGGCACAGCCAACGCCGAAATCGGCGTGCTTCTGCTTCAGCCCGCCGCTCGCAAACGTGACCATGGAAAGCCCATCGTCGCGCGGGGCCGGACCCGACCCGCCAATCCCGGCCAGATAAACAAAAAGACCGACGGTCACGGTGAATGCGGCGAGGATACGCATGAAAAGCCTCCGGTTGACGCGCTGCGTCGGCTGACTGGTCCGCACCCGACCCGACCGGGTCGGGCACCCGCAGCGTCACCACGGGTTGATCGCCCCGGCATGGCGCCCGGCGATCCGCCCCATTGCCAAACAGTCGCCGATTGCCGTGCCGCTGCTTGGATAAAGGAAGGAAAAGCAGAAGGACGACGCGCTTCCGGCCGCATAAAGGCGCGGCACCGGACGCCCGGAGGTGTCGAGCACGCGCGCGCTGGTGTCGTTGCGCGGGCCTCCGCCGGTGGCCCAGAGCCCCGGATACCCCTTCAGCGCATAGAACTTGGTGCCCTCCAGCGGTCGCAGCCCCATGGTGCGGCCGAAATCGGGATCGCGCCCTTCCCGCGCGCCGTCATTGTAGCGCACCACGGTGGCGTCCAGCGTTTGCGCATCGACCTCCATCGCCGCAGCAAGGTCGGTCACCGAACCTGCCTCAAGGATCCAGCCCTTGGCAATTTCTTCGGAGTTGTTAGCGCTCCAGGTGTATTCGGGCGCACCGATCGGGATCGGCAGTCCCGCCGGGCCGGCAAGCCGGGTGGTTTCGTCGAACACCAGCCAGCACGGATTGCGCGGATAGCTCTGGCTTGCCGCATCGAAATGGTCCAGAGATTTCGCAACGGCATCGTAGGGAAGCGCCTCATTGATGAAGCGGCGACCGTTACGATCCACCATGATCACCGAGCGTGCGGCGGCACTGAGCTGGAGCGAGGAAGGATAGGCCACCGCCACCCCGTCGAACTTGTGGCAGACATTGGCCGAGGTGCCGGTCAGCCGCCAGAGCGCTGCGCCGGTTCTGGAGGCAAGCTTGATCGCATCGCCGGTATTGCCCGTATGTCCGGTCGAGTAGATCGGATAGCTGCGCATGTAGCTCTGCTTCATCGTCTCGTCGAAGTCGAATCCGCCGGTGGTCAGGATCACCCCCCTGGCGGCGCGGATCGCAATGCGCCCGGCGCCGGTTTCGGCAACGACGCCAAGAACTTCGGCGCTGGTGGTTCCGTCCGCATTGCTGACCTCGCGCGTCACCAGTTCGCTGCCCGGGGCATTGTAGATCACTTCGATGCCGCGGCTGCTGACGGCTTCATCCAGAACCCGCCAAAGGCCGACGCCAGTGGCGTCCGGGCGCGGTTGCCAGATCTGGAAATCCTCGGCACCGGGCACATCGTACCAGCCCCGGAGCGTCACGAAGGGATCGCCGCCCAGCGCGCCGATCCACTCGGCGTTGTGCCGGGCCTCCTCGGCCCAGGTCACCAGGCTGGCACGGTCCATGTCGAAATGATGCCCGTCAGCGGCGCGGCCGCAATACATCAGGTAATCCGCTGCCCCCTCGGCTGAACGCGGACTGGCGAAGAAGCCGCCGGAATAGCGTGTGGATCCGCCGCCGCTCTCTGTCTTTTCGATCACAAGCACCCGGGCGCCGGCATCGTGAGCCATGATGGCTGCCGCCGCCCCCGCGCCACCGTAACCGATCACGACAACATCTGCCTCGCGGTCCCATGCCCGTGAGGACCCGTCCGATTGCGCAGCAGCGGCCCCAGACAATCCCGTGGCAGCAGTCGCCCCGCCTGCAGTCACCGTCAGAAACCTGCGACGGTTCATTCCCCTATTCCTGATCATGTGGTGTTCCTTATCAAAGTATCTCCTAGGCTGCGGATAACGGATGCCACTGCGCCGGGCATTGATGACCGTCAATCATCTGTCCATCCAGCGGGGTGCCTGATAACAGATCACAGTCCATAAAACGCTCTTCGTTCCATTGCGCGCTGTAGAAGGCGAAACTGTCCAGGACCAGCAGCAGGCCCTTGGTGCGGTGCGTGGCAAAGAAGCGCTCGGTCACAAAGCGGTGGTAAAGCGGCCCGGTTGGTCTTGGCGACCGAGTGGATGAAGGTCTCGCTGTCCATCTCCTTCAGGACCCGCAGGTCGATCACCTCGCCCCCCGCACCTTCGGCCTGCAACCGGTTGGTTGGCACATTCCGCGAGGGGCGCGATGTCGGGTGCCTTGGGCAAGAAGCTCGGGCTGGTTGTGATGTTGGCAAAAGAGGCAGGCAGGGGGCGGGTGTATCTGACCGACCAGTTGGCAACCTGACGTCGCTTTGTGGCTGGTCAGTCCAGCAGGCGATACTGGACCTCGGTTGGTTCGCACGCGGCGCCGTTGATCGGGATCATGTCCTGAGGGCACGTGGACATGACCACGATGCACTCAATGACGACACG
>JAUSPL010000057.1 GCA_030656535.1 Gemmobacter sp. | reverse complement strand
GAGACCCGCGTTTCAGAGTCGAGTCCGTCTACGCCGCAGGCCCGCACGCCATCACATTCCGGTCTCCTTGCGGCCCCTGATGTCGCGGCCCAGCATCTTGGCAGCCATGTTCAGGGTCATATCTGATCACTGCCGGGGCGTGCCCTGGCACCACCACGCCATTCAGTGGCGACCGAATGGCATCCCCCGAACAGGGTATTGCCACAGCGGCATAGCCGGCGGCATGAACAGGCTTGGTCTACCTGCTGTAGCGCCTGCAGCGGCGCTTCAGCGTTCGGGGAAACAAATGTGTCTGCATGCAGATCATACCCTCCTGCCGGGTCAGCCCCTCCTGACGGGTCAACTTGTCGTCATGGTGACATAGGCCGATCGGAATGCCCGGGCGCGCCGCGCAAAGGGCACCCGACCTTCGGAAGGACAAGCCCAGCCCCGTCGATACCGGCAAGGCCGGTCTTGAAGGGTACGGCCCCAAGACGGCAAGACCCCTGCGCAAAATGAACATAAACCGCAGATCAAGGCAGGATACCGCGCGGCAATCAGAAAGAAGGCCCAAAGCCACCCGAACCGGACGGTCGGAATTGAACAGATCAAGGAACAGATGACATGGTGATGCCCAACGACCCGCTTGTGAATGCGCAATGGCATTTCTCGCTTATCGGGAACATATCCCGGATCTGGGACGAATACACCGGACAGGGCGTCAGCGTGGTCGTCTATGACGACGGGGTCGAATGCACTCATGCCGATCTGGCGGGCAATTACGATGCCTCGCAGCATTTCCGCAACGATGGCGTCACCTATGACGCAATGCCGATCGACGCGGACGATAGCCACGGCACCGCGTGCGCGGGCTTGATCGGATCAGTTGGCAACAACAGCCAAGGCGGGGCCGGTGTGGCATGGGATGCCACGTTGACCGGGGTCAACTGGCTGAACGACATTCAGTCCCGCAGCCCCGAGATCATCGACGCAGCGATGGGCGGGGCGGTTCGCCATCATGTCCGACAGTTGGGGCCGGTCGCCACTTTACACGCCCAACCAGTCATTGGCACTTGACCCGTCAGTGTCGTCCCAAAAGCGGATCGAACAAAGTCTTTTGTACATCGCCGAAACCGGGCGTGGCGGGCTGGGCACCATCAACGTGCTGGCGGCTGGCAATGATGCGCTGAATGCGAATGGCGACGGGCTGAACGCGTCACGCTTCACGATGACGATCGCGGCCACGGAATCGGATGGGCTGGTGGCCGATTATTCCAACTTCGGAACATCCATCCTCTTGGCAGCGCCTGCCTCTGCGGTGACCACTGACCGGGCCGGGCGGGCGCAACAGTTCCACGAACCCGGACCCGACCTTTCCCAACCTTGACTACACCAACAACTTCAATGGCACCTCGGCCGCCACCCCCACGGTGGCAGGCCCTGACGCCCTGATGCTGGACGCGAACGATGCCCTTGACTGGCGCGACATCAAGTCGATCCTTGCTGCCTCGGCCAGCCACACCGGATCAGCCTGCAATGGCGCTGGCTTTGGAACCGAACGCGGGGTCTGGCTGTCGGGCGCGGGAACCGACTGGAACGGCGGCGGCACGGCGGTCCACATGTCCTGTGGCTTTGGCATGCTGGACGTCTTTGCCGCCGTACGCATGGCCGAAATCTGGACCGTGATGCAGGGCGCATCCGCCACCAGCGCCAATGAACAGACGGTCTCGCTCAGCTATTCCGGTGGAAGACTTGCAATCCCGGACGCCTATTGTGACGCCAACTTCAACGTCCATGACGGTGTCCGCGCTGTATCGCTGAACGTGACACAAGATATCAAGATATCAAGATCGAGACGGCCTATGTCACCGTCGACCTGCAACACCAGCGCGGCTATGACCTTTCGCTGTATCTTGTGTTGCCCGATGGCGGTCAGCTTGCGCTGATGGAAAACGAAGATGCCACCCAAACCGTCGCCCAAGCCGGATGCAATTGGACCTTTGGCGTCGAGTTCCTGCGCGGGTTATCAAGTCTGGGCACCTGGCAAGTGATGGCCCGGGATGCGCTGTTGGGAGCGACCGGGTTCATCACCGACGGCACGCTGGAGTTCTTTGTCGCGGCAGCCTCGGCCAACGACACCTACACCTTTACCAACGACTTCATGACGTTGCGGGCACCGCAACCGACGCGCGGCACGCTGACCGACACCGATGGCGGCACAGACTGGATCAACCTTTCCGCCATCGCGGGTAATGTGGTCAGTTCGCTTGCCGCGGGCGGTCAGACGCAAGTCGGCGACGGCAATGACAGTGTCGTCGGGAACGCACTGGTCAACCACATCATGGGTGGGCGCGGCAACGACAGGCTGACTGGATATGATGGCGATGACACGCTGACCGGCGGGCTGGGCGATGATGTGCTGAATGGCGGCTTGGGCCATTACACGCTGAACGGCGGCGCGGGCAGCGATACCGCGTTGTTCACCGGGACCGCGAACACCCGCGTTGATCTGAACGTGGCAGGCCGTCAGAACACCGGCCCCGGCATGGATCAGCTGATCGGGATCGAGCATGCCACATCGGGCAGCGGGCATGACCGCCTCGTTGGGAATACACAGGCCAGCCGACTGACAGCAGGCGCAGGCAACGACGTGCTGATTGCAGGCGGGGGAAATGATGTTCTGTACGGACAGGCCGGAAATGCCACCATGCATGGCGGCACCGGCAACGACGTGCTGACCGGCGGCATGGGAAGCGACAACATGTCCGGCGGGGATGCCATCGACAGGTTCGTGTACACATCTGGCGCCGAAATCGGAATCGGGTCGACCCGTGACACCGTTTCCGATTTCACGTCTGGCACCGACAAACTGGACTTTCACGGTATGGATATGACCTATCGCGGAACCGCGGCCTTTACTGGTGCGGGAAACGAGCTGCGGTTCCTATCGAGTGGCACGACAGGTACCCTGATTGGCGATATGGATGGCGACATGGTTCTCGACTTTTCATTGGCACTGCTGGGCGCCACGTCCATCCCGGCGGGCGATCTGATGCTATAGTGGCGACAGGCGCACAGCTGCGGCGCGACGCCCCTGTCAGCGCGCGGGCCTTTTTGCCCCCCGCGCAGCACCTGCCTGCAATTGACACTTCGGTTGCAGGCGACGCATAATCGCGCGTCACCACGGGTAATTGCAACGTTTTGGAAGCTTCAGTCCAGCAGTGCCCTTGGTCCATGCCCCCTTCCCCAATAGCAAGGTTTTCAAATGTTCGATGCCGTCGTCTTTGATCTGGACGGAACGCTGCTGGACACCGAATCCATCGCCATGGCGGCGGGGATGCAGGTCTTTGCCGATTTTGGTCACCCCATCGAACTGGCCTTTCTGCACGGCCTGATTGGCAAGGATGAGGTGACGGGCAGTGCACTCATGGCCGCCCGGCTGGGGCCTGACTTCCCATTGACCGACCTGCGCCGTGTCTGGCGCAGTACGGTCCAGACCCGCTTTGGCGACGGGATTCCGCTGCGGCCAGGGGTCCTTGACCTGCTGAGCGCGCTCGACGACCTTGGCATGCCGCGCGCCATTGCGACGTCAAGTCGCCGCGACAGCGCGCTGTGGAAACTGGAACGAGCCGGCCTTGGAACCCGGTTTGAAACCGTGGTGGGACTGGGCTGCATCCAGAACCCCAAACCCGCGCCCGACCCATTTTTGCTTGCGGCCAAGTTGTTGGATGTCGCACCAGCGCGCTGTCTTGCGTTCGAAGACAGTGATACCGGGGCGGCGTCGGCGTTGGCGGCCGGAATGGTGGTGGTGCAGGTCCCGGACGTGCTGCAAACCGAGGGGCACAATGCAACCCACGTTGCGGTCGACCTGATGTCAGGTGCGCGGGCGGCGGGGCTGCTGCGCTAAGACTGCCAGCACGCGATGTGACCGCGCAAAGATGGCCGAGCACCAGACCTCGGGCCGACAAGGATGCAACCCATCCCGGACCTCGAAGTCGGATGGTTGCACCCAAATACCAGAGGTGTCTTTGTGGCCCTGTGCCCAGCACGCATCAAGGGCGCCTTACGGGGTGGATGCCCAGATCCGCTGCGCCTCGGTTTCCACTGCGCAAGGGCGAACCGCGCGAAGTCGCAAAAGCGCGGCGACCGGGGCCTCGCCGCTGTCGACCATCAAGCGCAGGGCGGCCATGCCGGAACGACCACATCCACCCATGCAATGGACCAGCACCCGCCCCCCTGCCGAAAGCACTGCGCGGGCCTGCGCCGCGACCACAGGCCAGTTGGTCTGCGACCCTGGCACTCCATAGTCCTCAACAGGGGCATGTGCCCAGGCCACCCCGGCACGGTCCAGTGCTGCGCCCAGACCTTGGGCGCCCATGGCCGCCATTTCATCGACCCCGGTCATGGATATGACCTGCGACGGCGCCCAGCCCAGCACCTGTGCAAGGTCAGCCTCGAAATGCCCGCCTTTGCCTGGACAAGGCGACAGCGCCAGCATACCTCCCGCCACCGGCAAAACGTACAAACCAAAGGTCATAGCGTCCGGGCGCGGAACGTATCGCAGGCCGCAATTTCACCGGCCTCATAACCCGTCGCGAACCATTTCGCCCGCTGCGCCGAGGTTCCATGCGAAAAGGTATGCGGCTGGGGCACCTGCCCCGCGCGCTTTTGCAAGGTGTCGTCGCCAATCATCCTGGCCGCGTTCAACGCTTCTTCAAGATCGCCAGGGTCCAGCAGATGATCGACCTTGGATGCCCAGACGCCAGACAGGCAATCGGCCTGCAATTCAATACGAACCGAGATCGCGTTCGATTCAGCCTCAGTTGCCTGCGCGCGCATGCTGTTCGCTTCGCCCAGAATGCCCAGTTCGTTCTGCACATGGTGCGCCACTTCATGCGCAATCACATAGGCGGCGGCAAAATCGCCTTTTGCCCCCAGTCGCGACGCAAGGGTGGCAAAGAACTCGGTGTCCAGATAGGCCTTGCGGTCGCCCGGACAATAGAACGGCCCCGTAGCACCCGATGCCCCACCACAAGGGCTTTGTGTCACGCCGGAAAACAGCACCAGAACAGGCGGGCGGTAGTCGCGGCCAAGCTCTTGCCGGAACTGGTTGGCCCAGACGGTTTCGGTGGTTGCCAGAACACCGGACACCCATTCCCCGGCCTGCTGCTCTTGCGGGCTCAGGTCGCGCGGGGGGCCGGACTGCTGCTGGCTGGCGCCCTGCAGCAGCGGAGTCACGTCAATTCCGGTGAAATAGCCGATGGCAAGGATCGCAAGCAGCGCCACCCCACCGATTCCACCCACCGCGCCACCCGAAACCCGACGCCGGTCCTCGACGTTGCGGCTTTGCTTTCCGCCCTTCAATCGCATGGGATCACCCTCCACCAATTACCGGGCAACGATAGCAAGCCGCCGACATGCCCGCCAGTGATCCATTGCCGGTGGACGCCGGACGCTGCCCGGCATAAGTTCAGACGGTCAGATTCCGGAAGGGCCGATGTCAAATACACCCGAAGTCGCCTATCAGGTGCTTGCGCGCAAATACCGGCCAGAAACCTTTGCCGATCTGGTGGGCCAAGAGGCCATGGTGCGCACGCTCAAGAACGCGTTTGCGGCGGACCGGATCGCGCATGCCTTTGTGATGACTGGCATCCGGGGAACCGGAAAGACGACGACCGCGCGGATCATCGCCAAGGGGCTGAACTGTATCGGCCCCGACGGCACTGGCGGCGCGACCACCGATCCCTGCGGTGTGTGTGACCCGTGCCGCGCCATCGCCGAAGGCCGCCATGTCGACGTGATGGAAATGGACGCGGCGTCGCGCACCGGGGTGGGGGACATCCGGGAAATCATCGAATCGGTCCACTATCGCGCCGCAAGCGCCCGGTACAAGATTTACATCATCGACGAAGTCCACATGCTGTCCACCAGTGCCTTCAACGCGCTGTTGAAAACGCTGGAAGAGCCGCCCCCGCATGTGAAATTCATTTTCGCCACCACGGAAATCCGCAAGGTGCCCGTGACCGTGCTGTCACGCTGTCAGCGGTTCGACCTGCGCCGGATCGAACCCGAGGTGATGATCGCCCTGCTGCGCAAGATCGCCGCCGGTGAAAAGGCCCAGATCAACGACGCGGCGCTGGCGCTGATCACCCGCGCGGCCGAAGGATCGGCGCGCGACGCAACCTCGCTGCTGGATCAGGCCATCAGCCACGGTGTGGGCGAAACCACCGCGGAACAGGTGCGCGCGATGCTGGGTCTGGCCGACCGGGGCCGCGTGCTTGATCTGTTCGACCTGGTGATGAAGGGCGACGCCGCATCTGCGCTGGCAGAACTGTCTGCGCAATATGCCGATGGGGCCGACCCGATGGCGGTGCTGCGCGATCTGGCCGAAATCACCCACTGGATCTCTGTCATCAAGATCACCCCAGAGGCCGCCGACGACCCAACCGTGCCACCGGACGAACGCGCGCGCGGGTTGGACATGGCATCCCGCCTGCCCATGCGGGTGCTGTCGCGGATGTGGCAGATGCTGTTGAAAGCCCTGGAAGAGGTATCCCTCGCGCCCAACGCGATGATGGCCGCAGAGATGGCTGTGATCCGGCTGACCCATGTGTCCGACCTGCCCGACCCGGAAACCCTGATTCGTCAGCTGCGCGATGCGCCCCGTCCGCCGCAAGGCGGCGGGGGGGGCGGAAACGCAGGTGGCGCACCTGCCGGCGGGGGGGCACCGGGCGGAAGCCGCGGCCCTGCCGGAGGAGGCTCTGGTGGCGGCGCAGTGCATGGCGTCACAGCCTACGGCGCGGCAACAGCGGTCGCGATGGCCCCCGGGGTCGGCGTCTATGCCCGGTTCGAACAGGTTGTCGACCTGATCCGCGAAAAACGCGACATGAAGCTGCTGTACGAGGTCGAATCCGGCCTGCAGCTTGCGCGATATTCGCCGGGGCGGATCGAATTCCAACCGACCAAGGACGCGCCCCCCGACCTGGCCGCCCGGCTGGGGGCGCGGCTGCAAACCTGGACAGGGGTACGCTGGGGCGTTTCGGTGGTGTCTGACGGTGGCGCACAGACAATCGCGGAAACGCGGGACGCGGATCTGATTGCCGCCCGCGCCGAGGCGATGAAAAACCCGCTGGTGCAGGCCGTCATGGCGGCCTTTCCGGGGGCCAAGATTGCCGAAATCCGGTCTGCGCAAGAAATCGTGGCACAGGCCGCCGCCGAGGCCCTGCCCGAGGTCGAAGATGAATGGGACCCGTTTGAAGAGGAATGACACATGCTGAAAGGCTTGGGCGGACTTGGCGACATGGCCAAGATGATGAAAGCGGCGCAAGAGATGCAGGGCAAGATGGCCCAGATTCAAGAAGACCTTGCCCGAATGACGGTGACCGGCGAATCCGGCGCTGGGCTGGTGCGGGCAACTTGCACTGCCAAAGGTGAACTGACGGCTCTGGAGATCGATCCTTCGATCTTTGTGCCCTCGGAAAAACAAGTGGTCGAGGATCTGATCCTTGCCGCAATCAAGAATGCACAGGCCCGCGCGGCCGATCTGAGCCAGCGTGAGATGGAAAAACTGGCCGAAGGTCTGGGCCTGCCTGCGGGCATGAAGCTGCCGTTCTGACATGTCCGCCGCGACACAGGATATCGAGGCCCTGATCGCGCTGATGGCGCGGCTGCCGGGGCTTGGGCCGCGTTCGGCACGCCGCGCGGTTCTGCATCTTCTGCGCAAACGTGATCTGTTGATGGCGCCGCTTGCGGATGCCCTGGCCCGAACGGCAGCAACGGCACGGGACTGTACGATCTGCGGCAATATCGCGACCGGCGAGGTCTGCGATATCTGTGCCGACCCTGGGCGGGCCACGGGCGAAATCTGTGTGGTCGAGGATGTGGCGGACCTGTGGGCGATGGAGCACACTGGCGCGTTCAAAGGGGTCTATCACGTCCTGGGCGGCACGCTGTCCGCGCTGGATGCCATTGGCCCGGAAGAGTTGCGCATCCCTGATCTGGTGACCCGCGTCACAGACGAAGCCCTGAGCGAGGTGATCCTTGCGCTTGGCACTACCGTCGATGGCCAGACCACCGCACATTACATCGCCGAGGCTCTGACCGCATCTGGCGTCGCGGTCACATCGCTTGCACAAGGCGTGCCTATGGGCGGAGAGCTTGATTACCTTGACGATGGCACGATTTCTGCAGCGCTGCGTGCGCGGCGGCGATTCTGACTTGCCGGGTGACTGACGGTCGCAGTCTGGGGCTGGCACGCAGACTGCGGTCAGCGGCCAGAATTGCGACCAATTCTGGCGCTTCGCCAACAACGCAGACCTGCAATGGCACTGTCATCAAACTGCGCGAGGCGGGAACCAACCCACCTCGTGCCATTCACTGACCGCGCCTTAGCGTGCGGCGTCGTCTTCTTCGTCTTCGTCATCATCCGTCTGCGGCAAGTTGAAAAAGCTCTCCGCGTCGGAATAGTCAGCCGGCTTGGCCTCTTTCTCGGACAAGGCGAAGCCGCCGATCGAGCCCATGTCTTCGGGGATCCGGGCTTCAGGTGCCATGCCAAGTGATGCCTGAGTCGAAACAAGTTTCCGGCGCTCATCGTCGGTCATCACAGCACCGTCAGCGGCCTTTTTCTTGACTGCCAACTGAACAGCTGCATCCAGTTCGGACTGGCGGCACAGGCCCAGCGCAACCGGATCGACCGGGGTGATGTTGCCGATGTTCCAATGGGTCCGCTCGCGGATGGACTGGATGGTCGGTTTGGTGGTGCCGACAAGTTTGCCAACTTGTCCATCCGACAATTCCGGGTGGAACTTGACCAACCACAGGATCGACGCCGGCCGATCCTGACGCTTGGACAGCGGCGTGTAGCGCGGACCACGACGCTTTTCCTCACCGACGGCAGCGGCGTTGAATTTCAGCTTCAGCTTGTAAAGCGGGTTTGCTTCGCCCCGGGCGATCTCGATCTGGTCCAGTTGGTTGTTGGTGACCGGGTCAAAACCCTTGACGCCTGCGGCGACATCGCCATCTGCAATCCCCTGAACTTCCAGTTCGTGCAGGCCACAGAAATCGGCAACCTGTTTGAATGACAGCGTCGTATTGTCAACCAGCCACACGGCTGTCGCTTTGGCCATCAGCGGCTTGGACATCGGATCTCTCCTTTACAAATCTCTCCCGTGCCGGGAAAACGGCTGCGGACCTGTCGATCCGCCTTTCCTCGTTTTCGGGGAATTCCGCCTGATATAGCCCTGACACCAGCCAGAGAAAAGAGAAAATGCGTCAGCCCCCCGCCTGTTCCGCGCCACTCCGCCTGTTTATCGTCATGTTTGTCGGCGTTGTGATGGGGTTTGCTCCTACGGTCCCCGCGAAAGCAAACGGTGAAATGGCAGGTGCGTTCGACTATTATGTGCTGGCGCTTAGCTGGACGCCAAACTGGTGTGCCGACGAAGGCGACGCCCGCCGCGATGATCGTTGTGCCACGGGCAGTGCCAAAGGCTGGGCCTTGCACGGACTTTGGCCCCAGAATGAACGCGGATGGCCCAGCTATTGCCGCACCACGCACCGCGATCCCACCCGTGCCGAAACGGCGGCGATGGGTCAGTTCATGGGGTCATCCGGGCTGGCGTGGCACCAATGGAACAAACATGGGCGCTGCTCTGGGCTGTCGGCCAAGGACTATTACATCCTGTCAGCCCGCGCGATGGGCAAGGTCAAATTGCCCGAAGTCTTCAGCAAGCTGCAAGAGACGATCAAACTGCCCGCAAAGGTGGTCGAAGACGCCTTTCTGGAATCCAACCCCGCCATGGCGCGTGACATGGTGACCGTGACCTGCAAATCCAACGCGATTCATGAGGTTAGGGTATGCTTGGACAAGGGCCTTGAACCGCGCCGCTGTGGTCCGGATGTCATCCGCGACTGCACCCGCCCCAATGCCGTGATGGACCCGCCCAGATGAAAACAGCAATGGCTGGCCTGGGCCCGCCATTGCCGCATCTTTTTAGCAACCCGAGAATCCCAGCTTCAGAGAATGCGCAGGTCGGAGGCCGACTCTTTTCCATCCCGACCGGATTGCAGTTCATAACCGATCTTCTGGTTGTCGTTCAGGCCTTTCAGGCCCGCGCGCTCGACCGCAGAGATGTGAACAAAAACATCCTTGCCGCCATTGTCGGGTGCAATAAACCCATAGCCTTTAGTCGCGTTGAACCACTTTACGGTGCCCGTCGGCATTCCGCTTCTCCTCACTTCGATCCCCGGAAGGCGACATGCCGCCCGGATGTGCAGCAGGTCTTCCAAGTATCCGGCTGCCTGGTAGTCAGGAGGCGGGCAGAAAGTCTGTCGTCACAATCAAAATGTTGCCGCAACCGCAGAAAAAATCAAGCATCAGATGGGCCACGGCTGTGCCGTGGCCCCTGTTTTTTCTTGCTGTAGCGGCAGATCACCGCTGATCCGGGGCTTTTGCCGCCGCAGCGAGCTCGGCAACGATGTCGTCAAGCGAAACCGTCTCGGTGCGATTCTCGCCAAGGCGGCGAACAGAGACGGTCCCGTCTTCGACCTCTTTCTTGCCGATGGCCAGCAGCACCGGCACTTTGCCAAGACTGTGCTCGCGCACCTTGTAGTTGATCTTTTCGTTGC
>JAUSPL010000554.1 GCA_030656535.1 Gemmobacter sp. | reverse complement strand
GGCGGCCATCGCGCTGGCGCACGGCGACACTCTGTGCTGCATCGCGGCGCAGCAGCCGTTACTGCAAGGGATCGCCGCAGCCCAGACGGTCGTTCTTTGCCTGCTCGGCCGCCCCGTTCCAGCCTGGATCGCATTACCCGGCATCGAGGTTACGCGCGGAAATGTGGTCGAGACCTTCCAGGCCGTCTGGCGGCAACCCGCCCCGCGCGAAGTGCTGCGTCATCTGGGATTGTCATGAAGCGATTTTGATCACGTCTGGCGTCAGACCAAGATCGGCGACCCGAGCAGATAGCCTGTTGTGGAAGGTGGAGGCAGAACCTCCCCACTGTGTATGGCAGCAAAAGTACACTGCAACGATTTGCTGTGCTGATCGTCCGCTTTGGGCCGAGGCTGTGTGGAAACGCGGTGACGACGCATGGTGACTGGGGCGGACCGGCATGTTGGGCGACCACGTTTGTCCGAAGGGCACATCGCTTTCCACCGCGCCGCTGGGTGGCTTCTGACGCCTATGGTTCGGCCTTATGGGGTCGTTGCAGACCGTGATCAGCCCTGCATTGCCCGCATCAGCCCCTTGACGCCGAGCAGGGCGACCATTCGCTTGATATTGTAGGCCAGAACGTTCAGCGCCATCTCGCTGCGGACGTTCTTCAGCCTGCGCGTCAGAAAATGGGTGCCGCCCATCCACGCCTTGATCGTGCCGAACGGGTGTTCGACGGTGCAGCGGCGTAGGGTCATGTAGTCCGGGTCGCGCCCCAGACGGCTATCCATGTCATCGACGAGGTCTTCCCGCTCCCAGCGGGAAATCCGACGCTCGTTGCCCGTCGTGCAATTGCTCCGGAGCGGGCAGATCTTGCATCCGTTGATCCAGTATCGCCGGATCGGGATGCCGCGTTCCTCGGTCGTGTAGCGGTAGGTCAGGTCCTCGCCTGTCGGGCAGACGTAGACGTCCCGTTCGGTGTCGTAGACGAAGTCCGCCTTCACATACATGCCTTTGGCCGCATTGCCCGAGGTCGCGGGCCGCGGCACGGTCGTGGTGATGCCCACCTCATGACAGGCGAGGATCTCGGGGCCACTGAAATAGCCCTTGTCGGCGATGGCATGCAGGTTGTCCCGCCCAAGGGCTGCCTTGGCCGCGATGGCCATCGGGCTGAGCTGTTCGCGGTCGAAGCCCTGATTGGTGACCTCATGCGCGACGATGAGATGGGTCTCGGCATCGACAGCACTCTGCACATTGTAGCCGACCATCCCGCTGTTCCGCGCGCTGGTCGCCATCGCGCGGGCGTCGGGGTCCGTCAGGGAAATCTGGCCGTCTGGCGCATCGGCGAGGGCCTTGTCCATCGCCTTCAGCCGATCGATCTCCTGCCGGATGCGGCCGTAGCGACGGGCAAGATGCTGGACTTTCTCGACACGCGCCTGGCTTTCTTCCTGCCGATCGATACGGACCATCTCGGTGATATAGCGATCAACGTCGGCCTCCAGATGCGCGAGGCGGCTGGCGATCTTGCCCTTGGTGAAGTTGCGGTCGCGGTTGTTCACCGCCTTGAACTTGCTGCCGTCGATGGCCACACAATCGCCCTTCAGCGTGCCGATGCGGCGGCAGAGCGCGACGAACTGCGCGCAGACCTTGCGGATGCCCCCGCCGTTGTCGCGCCGGAAGTCTGCGATGGTCTTGTGATCCGGCACCAGCTTGCCGGTAAGCCACATGACCTCGACATTGCGGCCCGCCTCGAGTTCCAACCTGCGGCTCGACGGGATGCGGTTCAGATAGCCATAAATGAAAAGCTTGAGCAGCACCGCAGGATGATAGCCGGGCCGACCCGTCCGCGCGGGTGCCGAACGGGCGAAGCCAAGACCTTGCAAATCGAGCTCTTCGACAAAGAAATCGATAACGCGGACAAGGCTGTCCTCAGCGATCCAGTCGTCCAACCGATCAGGAAAAAGCACCGACTGGCCGCGATCGACGCCCTCGATGAAACCCGCCATGCCCGCCTCCGCCTGACCTGCCGAAGTCTACCACAAAGAGCGGTTTCCACACAGCCTCGGCCTATTCCCGTCAATCCGGTTTATAATCCGGCATCGCCGACTTATCTCTGCACGCATCAGAAAAGGGGACAGCAGGATGGCCAAAGCACTTGTGACTGGTGCAGCGGGCTTTATCGGCTTCCACCTGTGTCGTCGCATGCTTGACGCGGGCCATGACGTGGTCGGTCTGGACAGCCTGTCAGATTATTACGATGTGACCCTGAAGGAATCGCGGCTGGAGCTGTTGGCCGGGCCCGGCTTTACCTTGGTGCGCGACCGGGTCGAAGCAGCGGGGGTGCTGCGGGCGCTGTTCACTGAACATCGGTTCGATCTGGTGTTCCATCTGGCTGCCCAGGCCGGGGTGCGCTATTCGATCGATGCGCCGCGCGACTATCTGGACAGCAACATCATCGGCACATTTGAATTGCTGGAGGCCGCGCGCGCCCATCCGCCGCGTCACATGCTGCTGGCCTCCACCTCTTCGGCCTACGGCGCCAATACCGAAATGCCCTACCGCGAGGCGATGCGGGCCGATCATCAGATGTCCTTCTATGCTGCCACCAAGAAGGCAACCGAGGCGATGGCCCATTCCTATGCACATCTCTATGGCCTCCCGGTCACGATGTTCCGCTTCTTTACGGTCTATGGTCCCTGGGGCCGGCCCGACATGGCGCTGTTCAAGTTCACGAAAGCCATCCTGAACGGCACGCCCATCGACGTCTACAACCATGGCGATATGTGCCGCGATTTTACCTATATCGACGATCTTGTCGAGGCGCTGGTGCGTCTGGCGGCGCGGGCGCCTGAGGACGGGAAACCCACCGGTCCTGAGGACAGCCTGTCCCCCGTGGCTCCCTGGCGGGTTGTCAACATCGGCAATTCACAGCCTGTCCAGCTGACAGCCTTTATTGCCGCCATCGAGGCGGCCACCGGCTGCACCGCCACGCGCAATCTTCTGCCCATGCAGCCGGGGGATGTGCCCGCCACTTGGGCCGATACCACGCTGATGACACGGCTTGCCGGACAAATCGACCCGACCCCGGTCGAAGAGGGCGTGCGCCGCTTCGTTGCATGGTACCGCGCGCATTACCCCGCCTGACAGGGTCGTCCAGACTTTGAATGCCTGAGAAACAGCAGAGTCCTCTTCCAGAAAGCAAGGTAAAGTCGAAGGCCCCTGACGTTTCGGCGGCCTACCCTGCGGCCCGTTCGAGCACTTCTTCGGCCCACGGGTTCAGGCTCTTGCCCGACAGCTCGGCGGCCCGTGCGGCCTTGCGGTGAATATCGTGGCTGCCCCGCGAATATCCACCCTGGTTTGCGGCGGCGCACCCCTGCAGATTTTTACATTTATGCCCGCATAATGATCATTTTTGCGACTTGGAACGACTCATATGCTGCACTGCCGCATTCTCCGGGCAACTTCCCCCTTGACTGAGCGTGGTCGCCCGGACAGAACACTTAAAGGTGTATTTTAGTAAACATCGCGTTTTTTTGCGACATGGCTTAGGCGCCGGCCACACAGGGAAAAACCGAACATGTATTCGAATGCTAACTCTGATGTAGAAGCGGATCATGCGGCTTCTTTTCCGGACACACGCTCTGCAGTGACGTTGTCAAAACGCGCGCTCGATGTCTTGTGTATCGTGGCGATCCTTCCTCTGGTGCTGCTGATTCTGGGCTTTGCGGCCATTGACATCAAGATAACTTCACCCGGCCCGATCCTGTTTGTTCAGCATCGCTATGGCGTGGGTCGCGTCCCCTTCCGGGTGTTCAAACTGCGCAGCATGACCGTGACCGAAGATGGCGCGGCCTTCCGTCAGGCCCGCAAGGGCGACGCCCGCATCACCCGCGTCGGGGCCTTCCTGCGCAAGACTAGCATCGACGAGCTGCCGCAGGTGTTCAACGTGTTACACGGCGACATGTCCCTGGTCGGTCCGCGCCCGCATCCGACCAAGCTTGACGATGATTTCGCGCAGAAAATCCTTGGCTACAACCGCCGCTTTGCGGTGATGCCCGGAATAACCGGTTTGGCCCAGGTGCGCGGCCATCGTGGTGAGACGGACACGCTGGAAAAGATGCAGGCCCGCATTGACAGCGACATCGAATATGTTGAAACCCGTGGTTTCTGGATGGATCTGGTCATCATCATCCGGACAGCACTCGTGGTTGTCAGCCAGCGCAACGCCGGTTGATTGCCCTTTCGGGCGCAGGCAGGACTATCCCTAACAACGAAGGATTGACGTTTGAGAGTTCTCGTCACAGGCGGCGCGGGTTTCATAGGGTCGCATATGTGCCGCGATCTTCTGGATGCCGGGCATGATGTCATATGCGCCGACAATTTCTATACCGGGCGGCGTGCCAATGTGGCCGAGTTGCAAGCCAACCCCGCCTTCGAGCTGATGCGCCATGATGTGGTGCAGCCATTGCATGTCGAGGTGGATCTGATCATCAACTTGGCCTGCCCGGCCTCGCCCGTGCATTACCAGTCGAACCCGGTCCGCACCCTCAAGACCAGCGTGTTCGGGGCGCTGAACATGCTGGGTCTTGCCAAGCGGCTTCATGTGCCGATCCTGCAGGCCTCCACTTCCGAGGTTTATGGTGATCCGATGGTGCACCCGCAGCCCGAGGATTACTGGGGCAGCGTCAATCCGATCGGCATCCGGTCTTGCTATGACGAAGGCAAGCGCTGCGCTGAAACCCTGTTCTTTGATTACCACCGCGAACATGGGGTGGACATCAAGGTGGCGCGCATCTTCAACACCTATGGGCCGAACATGCGGCCCGATGACGGGCGCGTGGTGTCGAATTTCATCACCCAAGCGCTGCGAGGCGAAGACATCACGATCTATGGCGAGGGCGTGCAAACCCGGTCGTTCTGCTATGTCTCCGATCTTGTTGACGGATTGCTGAAGCTGGCCTTCTCGGCTCCTAGTGTGACGGGGCCGGTCAATCTGGGCAATCCCGACGAGTTCACCATGCTGGAGCTGGCCGAACAGATCATCGCCAAGACCGGATCCACGTCGAAACTGAAGTTCATGCCACTGCCATCGGATGACCCGCAACAGCGCCGCCCGGTGATCGACCGCGCGCGCGAGCTTCTGGGCTGGGCGCCGAAAGTGCCGCTGGATGCAGGGCTGGACCGGACCATCAACTATTTCCGTCAATACGCCTGACGGTGGCGGTCACCGGCAGACCGATAGCGTCGGTCAAGCCGGTGTATTAGTGGGATGGCCGTTCGGGATAATCGGTCAGCGGGGCTTGACGATGGCTTTGTGGCCTATGATCCCGTGGGACAGTGAAGAGAATGCTTGATGTAAAAGAAACCCCCCTGCCCGGCGTCATGCTACTGATGCCGCGGCGCTTTAGTGATGCGCGGGGATGGTTCACCGAAACCTGGAATGCCCGGCGCATGGCAGATGCCTGTCTGGATTTTGCCTTCGTGCAAGACAACCATTCCTTCTCCGCCGAACCAGGCATCCTGCGCGGCCTGCACTTTCAAAAGCCGCCCCGCGCGCAGGACAAGCTGGTGCGCTGCAGCCGTGGCGCGATCTTTGACGTGGCGGTGGACGGGCGGCGCGGATCTGCAACCTATGGCCAATGGACCGGGGCCGAACTGAGCGCGGAAAACGGCCATCAGCTCTTGGTGCCAAAGGGCTTTCTGCATGGTTTTGTCACGTTGGTTGCCGATACCGAAGTGCAGTACAAGTGCACTGATGTCTATGCGCCCGACTGCGACGGTGCGGTATTGTGGAGCAGCTGTGGCATCGACTGGCCGCTGCCGGGCCGCGATCCGGTCCTTTCCGACAAGGATCGCGAGGCGCAGCCCTTTGCCGATTTTGAAACGCCTTTTGTTGCAGGACCACAGCCATGAAAATTCTGATCACCGGGGGGGCGGGGTTCATCGGTTCCGCCGTGGTGCGGCAAGCGGTGGCGCTTGGGCATCATGTGGTCAATTTGGATGCTCTGACCTATGCGGCCAATCTGGAGAATGTGGCCTCGGTCGGCAATTCGCCGATTTATCAGTTCGAGCAGGCAGACATTCGTGACCGTGACGCGCTGAGCCGCATTTTCAGCACCCACGCCCCGGACGCGGTGATGCATCTGGCGGCAGAAAGCCATGTCGACCGGTCGATTGATGGGCCGGGCGATTTCATCGACACCAATATTACCGGCACCTTCAACATGCTGGAGGCGGCCCGCGCCCATTGGCAGGCCGCCGGGAGGCCTGATGGGTTCCGCTTTCACCACATCTCGACCGATGAGGTGTTCGGTAGTCTTGGCCCCACCGGCCAGTTCACCGAAGCCACCCCCTATGACCCGCGCAGCCCCTATTCCGCGTCAAAGGCAGCCAGCGACCATCTGGTGCGCGCCTGGCATGAAACCTATGGCCTGCCGGTGGTGCTGACCAATTGCTCCAACAATTACGGCCCCTTCCACTTTCCCGAAAAGCTGATCCCGGTGGTGATCCTGAACGCACTGCATGGCCGCCCGATCCCGGTTTATGGTGCGGGCGAGAATGTGCGTGACTGGCTGTATGTCGAAGACCATGCCACAGCACTGCTGCTGGCGCTGGAAAAAGGCCAGCCGGGGCGCAGCTATGCCCTCGGCGGCGAGAATGAGCGGCGCAACATTGATCTGGTACGCACGATCTGCGACCTGCTCGACGAGATGCGGCCGGACGGCGCGCCGCATGACCGGCTGATCACCTTTGTCACCGACCGCCCCGGCCATGATGCCCGCTATGCCATCGACCCCAGCCGGATGCGCGATGAATTGGGCTGGTCGCCTTCGGTGACGGTGGAGGAAGGGCTGCGCCG
>JAUSPL010000552.1 GCA_030656535.1 Gemmobacter sp. | reverse complement strand
GGGCGCCATAGAGTTTGCGATTGGCATCCCAGGCCGCGTCGATCTTGACGCTCAGGGCGGCATCCGATCTGGCCCGGGCCGACGCCCGATCAGGGTCACGGGCAATGGCCCGCCGGTCGTAGTAGGTCGACGGGGCGAACTGCAGTATCCGACAGATCGGCTCGACCCCATACATCTCGCGATGTTCTTCCCCTCACGCGCCTGTAAACATGCGCTGCCGGGCATTGAATGAAAGCAGTCATTTGCGGAGCGGGCGGTCGAGCTCCGCCTGGGCAAAATACGCCGACGCCTTCTTGAGTATCTCATTGGCCTGACGGAGTTCGCGCACCTCGCGCTCAAGCTCCTTGATCCTGGCCTTCTCGGCCGTCGTCTGGCCCGGCCGTTCGCCGCCATCACGCTGCGCCTGTCGCACCCAGGCGCGAAGACCATCCGGCGAACAACCCAATTTGCCCGAGATCGCCGTCAGCGCCGCAGCTTCGCTTTGATGGACATCGCGGTGTTCCATCGCCAGCTGCACCGCGCGCTCGCGGAACTCAGGGGAATACGGCTTCGCGGTCTTCTTCCGTGCATGTTCCATAACGGGCAATTCTCTAAGACTTTTGCCCTCGGGTAAACCTGGGGCAGTTCACTTGGACCGAGTGAACACGCCTCGCCGACGCCCTCTTGGGTCCGGTGAACCCTCCACACCTCCGACTTTGCCCGACGGATCAAGACGCCCGCCAGCCTCTCGCCCTACGAACACATCTGCAAGGTCCGTAGACCAGCGCCAGATAGATCCATCCCAAATCCGATCCACCAGATGCCGGGACTGGACGCCTCGTTCAATGGCAGGCGCCACTCGACGCCCGGCAAGCCCAGATCGCATCAGGGACGGGCGAAAACGTGATCAGCGCCCATCACGGCCGCGTTCCTCCAGCATTTCAATCTGGATCTGCTGCATTTCGACCAACCGTTGCCACTGGTGCACCAACTGGTGGTCAAGCTTTTCATGCAGCTGGCGGATTTCAAGTTCGGCCTTCAGGTTCACTCTGTAATCGTTTTCACCACGCAACCGATCCTTGGTTTCTTGCCTGCGTTGGCTCATCATGATGACAGGCGCCTGAAGTGCCGCGACGCAAGACAGCACCAGATTTAGCAAGATGAACGGATAGGGATCGAAGGCAGCCCCCAGCAAGCCTGCAAGGTTTATCGCAATCCAGACCAACAGGACGCTCAGGAAGATCAGGATGAACGTCCAGCTTCCGCCAAAGACGGCGACCCGATCTGCCATACGCTCTCCAAATGTGATCTTTTCATCGACTGCCGAATCCAGATGCCGTGACAGTATTGAGCCCGACTCGATACTGTCCAGCACCACTTTGTCCAGCGCACCGATTTCACCACGTTCATCTTCGAGCATTCGCTCGACATAAAGCCTGCGTTTGCGCGCGAGATCGGCCTGACAGATGAACGCTCCGTCACACCAGCCGGGCGACTCGGCCTCGATCAGCGCGGAGACGCCTGGCCTGACCGCAACCCAAGGTCGCAGTTCGTCGGCGGGAAACGCCCGACCGCACACATGGCACAGATCACCTTTTGCGACAGTTGCCCGCCTCATGCGCGCCGAACGCTGGTCAGCCCCGCCGCGACCATGATCAACGTGATCCCGGTGGACAGGAAGTTCAGCCCCGCAAGCAACCCCAACACCCACGCGGCGCTGGCTGGCCACCCCGCGATGACCAACGCCCCCAGCGTCAGCGACGACACCCCGCTGAAGACAATCCAGCCCCACCCCGCGACGCGTTCGCGCATCTGCAGGCCGATCACGACCTGTGAAACCCCCTCGACAGCAAACACCCCGATCAACAGCAGGGTCAATGTGGCTATACCTGCTTGCGGCGCGGCAATAAACACGGCCCCCAGCGCGAACACCAACGCAAAGAACAAGGCCGCGCTGACCCAACCCCGGACAGGGCGCAGCATAAGCGAAAACACCAATCCGGCGGCCCCCCAACCCAAAAGAAGCACCGCAATCAACAATTCAAGCGCCAACGTCATTGCCGCTGGCAAAGCGATCGCCAACAGCCCCAGTCCGATGAACACAGCGCCTGCGACCTTCAGCGCGCGCAAGAAACGATCCGAAATCACTGGGGGCAAATCTTGCATCGTAAACCTCATGGTTGACACGCGCGGTCACGCCACCCTTGTTTGCACAAAAGCGATCAATCTGAAAGGACGACAAATCGACCGCGACACGGGGGCAAAAGCTGTGTCTCTAGCTGCGTGCTTATGGGCCGAGGGTTGCTCACGGGTCACGGCAGATCATCCGTCGCCACAGGACCGACGGGCGGGGTATAGGCCATGACCTTTGGCAGCGGACCTTCAAAGCGCCGCATCTCGACCGCAGCGGATTGTGCCGCCGGACCCTGTGTCAGCCGCGACGTGCGCAGGTCATGGGTCAGCACATTGGGATTGCCATGCCGGTCCAGATGGTCCGGTGCGGAAAAGTCGGGATCATACCAGGCACCCGTCCACAAGAATATGGTGCCTGCGATGATCCCGTCAGTCACGACGGCACCCGCCAGACAACGACCGCGTTCATTGAAAAGTTCGACCACGTCGCCATCCTTGATCCCGCGCGCATCGGCATCTGCCGGATTGATCAAGACCGGTTCGCGGCCTTGCACCTTTCGGCTTTGGCTGAAGGCGCCGTTGTCCAACTGGCTGTGCAATCTGGTTTCAGGCTGTCCCGACACCAGCAACAAGGGATGACCACAGGCCGACTGAGCCCAACTGCGCGGCTCGCGCCAAACCGGATGACCGGGGCAATCATCATACCCAAAAGCGTCGATCTGCGCCGAAGCAAGCTCGATCAGGCCGCTGGGCGTTGGCAATCTTGCGGCGATCGGGTCGGCGCGGAACTCGGACAAGAACACCCGCTCGGGCGTCGGGTCATCGAAGGTCACGATATCCCCGGAAAGAAAGCTGTCCCAATCCGGCAGCTCGCGCCCGGCGGCCTTTGCCGTGCCACGCATCCTGTCCCACATCGCGACCTGCCAGTCACGAACCGACCTGCCCTGGCTAAAGGTGGTGTCGCGGCCCAGCCGTTGCTCCAGTGCGGCAAAGATGTCGTATTCGCACCGGGCTTCACCCGGCGGCACCGCACAGGCGGGCATCGGGATAAGCGCGTTATCCTGGGTGCCACCGCCAAAATCGTCGCGTTCCTGTGCCGCGGCAATGGGCAACACAATATCGGCGTGGCGCGCCGTTGCGGTCCAGTTCAGCTCGTTCACGATGATCGTTTCGGGTTGCTGGAACGCAGCGCGCAGTCTGTTCAGGTCTTGATGGTGGTGGAACGGGTTCCCCCCCGCCCACCAGACCAGTCGAATATCCGGAAATGTCAGGTTCTTGCCGTCGTATTGATAGGCGCCGCCGGGGCTGAGCAACATGTCCGCCACCATCGCCACAGGGATATGGGCATCCACCCGCAGCATGCCCTGCGACATTGACGGCCAGTGCAGCGGGCGGTCCATGGTGCCGATGCTTGCATCTGCGCCATACCCGATCCCAAAGCCGCCCCCCGGCAGACCGACCTGCCCCAGCATCGCGGCCAAGGCAACGGTCATCCACAAGGGCTGTTCGCCATAGTCAGCGCGCTGCAACGAAACCGCAGTACAGATCAAGGTTCGATTGCTGGCCATTTCGCGCGCCAGACTGCGGATGCGGTCTGCGTCAAGACCAGACTTCGCGGCGGCCCAATCAGCGGATTTCACGGTGCCATCGACCTGCCCGGTCAGGTAGGCGGCCACCCGATCAAAGCCGACCGTATAGCGCACCAGAAAATCGCGGTCGTGCAGGTTTTCGCTTAGCAAGGTGTGGGCAAGGCCCATCATGATCGCGGTATCCGACCCCGGCCGTGGCGGCAACCATTCCGCACCCAGCGCGCCCAAGGCGTCACCACGCAACGGGCTGATATTCACAAACCGGACCCCGGCATCGGCGCAGGC
>JAUSPL010000550.1 GCA_030656535.1 Gemmobacter sp. | reverse complement strand
TGTGTGCTGGATGAGGTTGACGCGCCGCTGGATGATGCCAACGTCACCCGCTTTTGCGATCTGCTGGATGAGATGGCCCGCCGGACCGAAACCCGCTTTCTGATCATCACCCACCACGCGGTCACGATGGCCCGTATGGATCGGCTTTTCGGTGTGACTATGGGTGAACAGGGCGTCAGCCAACTGGTCAGTGTTGATCTGAAACGCGCCGAGGCGCTTGTGGCCTGACCGCCTAGCCTTTTTTGCCGATCCTAGGCTCTGACCCGACCATCAGCCGTTTTATGTTCGCCTCGTGCCGCGCGAAAATCAGCGCAGCAAGGAAAAGCGCCAACACTGACATCTGTGGAAAGCCCAATACCACCATCCAGACAGGTGACAGCGCCGCAGCCACAAGTGCCGACAGCGACGAATAGCGCAGCGCGGCCGCCATCACGGCCCAGGTGGCACAAGCGGCCAGACCCACCGGCCATGCCAGCGCCAGCAAGGTGCCCAGAAATGTCGCCACCCCTTTGCCACCCTTGAACCCCAGCCAGACCGGGAACAGGTGGCCCATAAACGCCGCCGCCCCCGCCAACTGCGCTGCATCCTCACCCACCGCAGCACGGGCGATCAGCACCGCAAGGCCACCCTTGCCCGCGTCAAGGATCAGAGTCAGTAGGGCGGCCAATTTGTTGCCAGTGCGCAGAACGTTGGTGGCGCCGATATTTCCGGACCCAATCGCCCGCAGATCGCCAAGACCAAAGGCCCGCGCCATCACCATGCCGAACGGCACCGAGCCCAGCAGATAGCCCAGACCCGCAACCATCAGCAGCGCGGGCAGGGTGGATGTCAGTTCAGGCATTCCACCCCTCCTGCGCAAAGACCTGACGACCACCAACAAAGGTGGCCAACACACGCCCCTCCATCCGGCTGCCGTCAAATGGGGTGTTTTTGGATTTTGAGTTCAACTTGAACCGATCCAGGACAAACGGTGCATCCGGGTCGAACAGCACCAGGTCCGCAGGCGCCCCGGAGGTCAGACGCCCTGCCTGCAGCCCCAGCCTGCGCGCGGGGTTCAGGGCCATGGCGCGAAACAGCCCCGGCAGGTCCATCGCGCCGGCATGGTAAAGCCGCATCGCGGCGGGCAAAAACGTTTCAAGCGCGACCGCACCAGCGGCCGCCTCTTCAAACGGCAGACGCTTGGATTCTTCGTCCTGCGGTGTGTGCATGGAGCACAGGATATCGATCAACCCTGAGGCAAGCGCTTCAACCACCGCGATCCGATCATCCTCGGCCCGCAGCGGTGGGGTCAGTTTGAAGAACGTCCGGTAATCACCGACGTCGAATTCGTTCAGTGTCACATGGTGTACGGACACCCCGGCGGTGACGTCGAACCCGTTGCGCTTTGCCCGTTCCAGCGCCGGAAGAGTGCGGGCCGATGTCACCTGATCCGCGTGATAGCGCGCGCCGGTCATTTCGACCAACGCCATGTCGCGGTCAAACCCCATCCGCTCGGCCAGCGGTGACACGCCCGGCAGACCGCGCAGGCTTGCGAATTTCCCGCTGGTGGTGGATGCGCCCTTTGACAGTCCGGGGTCTTGGGGGTGGCCGATCACCAACGCGCCAAGGCTGCGGGCATAGGTCAGCGCACGCGACAGAACCTTGGTGTCGGTCACCACATGATCGCAATCGGTGAACGCAACGGCACCCGCGTCCAGCAAGAACCCGATTTCTGTCATCTCGCGCCCGGCGCGGCCTTTTGTCAGCGCGGCCATGTGGCGTATGTTGACCGACGCCTCTGCGGCGCGGCGCGTGACGAATTCCAGCACTTCGGGCGTGTCGATGGCCGGGTGGGTGTCGGGACGGGCGATGATCGTGGTCACCCCGCCCGCAGCCGCCGCAAGCCCGGCGGACCGGAACGATTCCTTGTGCCGCTCGCCGGGTTCCCCGACCTTGACGCCAATATCGACGATCCCGGGGGCAAGGCATTTGCGGTCGCAGTCTATGGTCTGCGCGCCCGCGGGTGCGGAAAGGTCGCGCCCAAGAATGCGGCCGTCATCGACAGTCAGCGTGCCAATGGTGTCGGTGCCCGTTTCCGGGCAGATCAGCCGGGCGTTGGTGAAATGGATGCTCATGCCGTCTTTGCCTTTGCCTGCATCTTGCGCCGCTTGTCCCGCGCCGCAAGGATGGTCGCGACAACGGCTGGACCGTCGGTCATGTGTTTCAGCAGGTGTTTGTCGCCTGCTTTCGTCACCACCTGCACATCGCCCATAAGCCGCCGCACGGTTTCGATTTCCAGCAACATGACCCGGCGCCCGCCCGGACCCAGCAACCGCCGGTCGGTCATCTGCCACCGGGCTGCCAGCGTTTCCGACGACAGATACACGGCGCGCACCACCACGGCCGCTGCAGCGCCCAGAACGCCAATCACCACATGCGGGTTTTGCAAGACAACCATCATCACCCCGATCACCGTGGATCCAAGGAACGCCAGATAGGCGGTGTCGCGCCAAAAGATCCTGCGGTCGGGTGTGAATTCGGTCAGCACTACCTCGCCGGGGTCAAGCGGCGGGGCGTCGCGCCCCATCAGGCTGTCGCGGATGATTTTCTGTTCAGGCATATGTGTCGCCCACGATCGCCCGGCCCCGTTCCTCGCGCAAGTTTCGCGCCAGAAGATCCATGCAGGCCATGCGCACGGCGACCCCCATTTCAACCTGTTCCTGGATGACACTGCGGTTGATGTCGTCGGCCAGTTCGCCGTCGATTTCCACGCCACGGTTCATCGGACCGGGGTGCATGACAATGGCATCGGGTTTTGCGTGCGACAGCTTTTCGGCGTCTAGCCCGTAGCGATGATAGTATTCGCGCTCGGACGGGATAAAGCCGCCGTCCATCCGTTCCTTCTGCAAGCGCAGCATCATCACCACGTCGGCACCATCCAGACCCTTGCGCATGTCGTCATAAAGTTCGCAGCCGAATTCGCCAACGCCGGCAGGCATCAGCGTGGGCGGCGCGATCAGCCGGATGCGGTTTTCCATCTTGCCCAACAAGATCAGGTTGGACCGCGCCACCCGACTGTGTGCAATGTCGCCGCAGATGGCGACGGTCAGCCGCTGGATCCGCCCTTTGGCCCGGCGAATGGTCAGCGCATCCAGCAGGGCCTGCGTCGGGTGTTCGTGCCGCCCGTCGCCCG
>JAUSPL010000537.1 GCA_030656535.1 Gemmobacter sp. | reverse complement strand
GTGACCAACGACTATAACGGAGAGCAGCAAGAGGGCTTTGGTCCGATGGAGGCGACAATCTGGAAGGGTCGCCGCTGGTCTGCGGCCAACGCCTATTTGCGCCCTGCCAAGGCTACAGGCCTTTGTACCGTCATTCGCGCGTTTGCCCGCCGGGTGGTGATCCAGGACGGTCGGGCTGTCGGGGTCGAGGTGTCGCGCGGGTCAACAACACAGGTCATATCGGCGCGGCGCGAGGTGGTGCTTGCGGCCTCCAGCATCAATACGCCCAAGCTTTTGATGTTGTCGGGCATTGGCCCCGCCGCGCATCTGGCGGAACACGGTATCCCCATGATCGCCGACCGGCCCGGCGTCGGGGCGAACCTGCAAGATCACCTTGAGATCTACATGCAGTTTGCGGCCAGCCAGCCGATAACCTTGTTCAAGCATTGGAACCTGATCGGCAAAGGGCTGATCGGTGCGCAGTGGCTGTTTACCGGCAAGGGGCTTGGGGCGTCCAATCAGTTCGAGGCCTGCGCGTTCATCCGCTCGAAGCCCGGGATTGAGTATCCTGACATCCAGTATCACTTTATCCCGATTGCCGTGCGCTATGATGGCAAGATTGCCGCCGAGGGGCACGGCTTTCAGGCGCATGTTGGTCCGATGCGGTCGAAATCGCGCGGCGCGGTGACATTGCGGTCAGGCGATCCCAACGCACCGCCGCGCATTGCCTTCAACTATATGTCCCATCCCGAGGATTGGGACGATTTCCGCCGCTGCATTCGCCTGACGCGTGAGATTTTCGGGCAGGCCGCCTTTGCGCCCTATCTGAAGTCGGAAATCCAGCCCGGCGCCCTGCTGCAAAGCGATGATGAACTGGACGGATTCCTGCGCGAGCATGTTGAAAGCGCGTACCATCCGTGTGGCACAGCGCGCATGGGGGCCCGCGATGATCTGGGCGCGGTGGTGGACCCTGAGTGTCGTGTGATCGGGGTTGATGGTTTGCGTGTGGCGGACAGTTCCATTTTTCCTCGGGTGACAAACGGGAACCTGAATGGCCCGTCGATCATGGTCGGGGAAAAGGCGGCGGACCATCTTTTGGGTCGAACACCCCTGGCGCCAATGAATCTGGAGCCCTGGGTCAACCCTGTCTGGCAAACCGCGCAGCGGTGACTTTGGGCTGTTCAGCGGCCTGTTGATCCGCTGTTTCTGGGAACGGGGAACGGGGAACGGGGAACGGGTACGGGTGCCATGTTCCCATGGCGCAGGGCACCGACCACCGCCGGGGCAACCGGCCCTATTCGTGTACCATCATCCCCGAAAGCGCCCGTGCCTCATAATCGCGCAGGCTTAGCCTTGCGGTGGGCCCATAGGCGGACAGTCCATAGGCCAAAAGATGCGGGAACAGGTCCAGAACCTCGTTGCGGGTGTCTTGATCAAGTGCGGCCCAGACTTGCTCGCCGGGGTGAAAGCTTTCTGACGCAGCGCCTTCGGCAAAGACGATTTCGTGCCTGTCAAACAGGATGTGGACATATGTGACCAATCCGCCTTCCTGCCGCAAAATGGTCAGGTCATTTACCAGCGACTTGGCCGTTACCAACACCTCGGTTTCCGCGAATAGCAAAGCGGCCTGCCACCCGCGCAGCAACATTCTGTGCTGTGGCGACACCCGCAGGTCGTGGTCGTTGCCCAAAGCACCCGCACGGATCAGGATTGGCGCCAAGGCCCCAACGGCGCTGCGCGTCGTCGATCCGATCCAGCGCAACGGTTGATACCCGTTGTCCAGGGTCAATACCAGGTCGCCCGGGACCAGATCCTGAATGGCGACTTCGCCCCGATCCGTCTGGATCCGTGTTCCATGGGTGAAACATGCAACATTCGGAGAAACGGTGAACGCGACCTTTTCAAAGCCGTCAAACTTGACCTCACCGACGGTACCCGACAGGCTGCTGCCGTTGACCGAATAGCTGCCTTTGCCATAGGTGGCCAGAACCTCGGACAGGGTCAGCGCCTCGCCCGGGCCGAAATTGATGGGCGCGTCCCCGTTGGACGGGGTGAAAATCCCGGTTGCGGTGTCGCTGATCCCTGTGACATCCGAAGGGAGGAGGGCGGCGCCACCGATCGTCAGGGCGTCGGTGCCATCACCTCCACTGACGCGCAGTGACCCGCCGCCCGAGTTCGCGGACACGGTGTCATTGCCGCTGCCCAGGACCAGATGTTCGATTTCTTCAAAGGTCGCACCATTCACACCGTCGTTCAGGGTGCCGGATTCTGCGCCATTGTAGGTGACGGTAAGGTCGCTGGAAACGCCGCTTGCGTCCAAAGTGTCGGTATCGGTGCCGCCCGCATCCTCGCCGCCTGCGATGCTGTCAGTGCCGAACCCATCGGACAAAGTGATCTTGTCCGATCCAGTGCCGCCCAACAGCGTGTCGTCGCCAGCATCGCCTTGCAAGCTGTCGTCGCCTGCGCCGCCATCCAGCGTGTCATTGCCCGAGCCGCCAAACAGACTGTCTGCGCCGTCGCCGCCCAGAACGCTGTCGTCGCCGGCACCAGCCGAGATGCTGTCGTTGCCGCCATAGCCGTGGATGGTGTCGTTATCGCCGTCGGTGCCGTCGATCTGGTCTCCTTGCGCGTCACTGAACCCGCTGCCCATGACGTCATTGCCGATGCTGCCGTCCACGATGCCATCCGGTGCCGGGGGGATGCCCATTGCCACCAGTTGTGCGGGCGAGGACACCGACGATACCGCCACCCCGTTCAGCCGCACGCTTTCACCGTTCGGGAACGTCAGCAACGCGTTGCCGAACCCATCGTCTGTGACTGTCACATCCAGCACATTGACCGGGTTGCCCTCGGCATCGGTCAGACCCGACACATCCAACTGATCCAGCCCGGTCCACACGCCACCGCCTGCATCGGTCGGGGCTTCAAAGTTGGACAGGGTCTTGTTGCCATATCCGTCGCGCATCACGACGGTATCGGCAGCCTGATCGCCAAACAGGTAAGAGGTTCCCAGGTCGATAAAGTCGTTTCCGCGCCCGCCATCCAGCAAATCGGACCCGATCCCGCCGATAAAGCTGTCTTCGCCGTCGCCGCCCAGCATGGTGTCATCGCCCGTGCCCGCATGGACACGTATACCCGTGGTCGCTGCGCGTCCGTCTACCAGATCGTTACCGGTGCCAAGGCCGAACCGCTCGATCTCGGAAAAGGTCATGGTCGAGGTGCCATCAGACAAGACCCCGGCGTCGTCGCCGGAATAGATCAGCGTGGCATCACCTGTCATCAGACGGGCGTCGATCCAGTCCTGATTGGTTTCCCCGGTTTCCCCGCCGACCACCGTGTCGTTTCCGAACCCGTTTGCCACCTGAAACGTGTCGTCGCCGTCCCCGCCCATCAACAGGTCGTCGCCCGGTCCCGCCACCAGCGTGTCATTCCCGGGGCCGCCATAGACGACATCGTCGCCAGCCCCGCCTGTCAGGGAATCGTTGCCCGTCCCGCCATACAGGGCGTCGTTGTCATCGCCGCCAAACAGGCTGTCATTCCCGCCCCCCCCGGTCAGGGTGTCATCACCCGCGTCGCCCGACAGGTCGTCATCGCCATCGGTGTGGGTGATCATGGCTCCGGGCTCGGGAGAGCCGAGCAGTTGACGCGCGTCGCCGCTGGCGCTGTCGACCAGCACCCAGTTGTGATACCCGAAGGTGTCTTGCAGGTGGGAGTCGCCCGGCGCGATGGTTGCATAGGGCACCAAAGCGCCATCGGCGTCGATCCACATCAGGGTGATCGACTGGCTGCTTGAGTTCTCCACCGTAAAGGACTTGGCCGCGCCGGTGAAGTCGGACACGTGCTGCGACGGGTCAAACGCGATGGTGTCGCCCCCGATCACATCAGCCCCGGCGCCACCCGTGATCACATCGTTTCCGGTGCCCCCATGCAATGTGTCTGCACCGCTGCCGGTCTGAATGGTATCGTTGCCCTCATCGCCGGACACCAGATTATTGCCACTTGCGGATTGGATCAGGTCGTCGCCGGTGCCGCCGAACATCGTGTCGTTGCCATCGCCGCCGATGAGCGTGTCATTCCCTGCATCGCCCTGCAGGCTGTCATTGCCGTCGCCGCCATCGACCACGTCATCGCCCGCGCCGCCAAATAGGCTGTCGTCGCCCGCGCCGCCCGACAGGATGTCGTC
>JAUSPL010000524.1 GCA_030656535.1 Gemmobacter sp. | reverse complement strand
TTTCGATCTCGGTGGTCAGCAGTTCTGTAGCCGACGTATCGGGGGCGGCGTCAGGTTGGGGCCGTGCCTCAAGTTCGGCCAAGCGGTTGCCGAGCGCATCCAGCTTTTCGGTCAGCGCGCCATTCACCGTTGCAAGATCGGCCAGATCAGCCAGTGCCGTGTCAATCCGGTCATCGGTCTGGGCGGGTGCCGCGCGCAGGTCCGCGATGGTCTGTTCCTGAACCGACAGTCTCTGGTCGAACGCATTCAGCTGTTCGGTTGACCCGGGGAAGGGCCAGCCCTGTGGCTGTACATAGCGCGCTGCGACAAACCCGACCCCTGCCGCCAACACGCCGCCCAGCAACAGCGCAATGATCGACCGGCCGCCGCTGGCGGGTGCGGGGGGCACTTGCGCTGCCGGTTCGATACCGTCCGCAGCGGGTTCTGTCGCATCGTCATAGGCTTGCGTTGCCTGTGTTTCATCAGAGGAGGCCAAGGTGTAGGCGGCGTCGCCAGACGAGGGGTCATTTTGCTCAACTTCGGCAGAACCGTATGGTGCGAAATCCGGGTCGTATGGGGGATCCGTCCTGATACCGGGGTCGTTGGCGTCACCCAAGTCCGGGGTAAACGCAGTGTCGTCAGACTCTGTCGCTTCGGGATTGAATTCATACTGCAGGGCTGCGTCGTCCATGGGGTCTGCTGCGTCCAACCCACCCAGTGTGTCGTACCTTCCGGCGCCAGGTGTGTCGTCTGTCCAATCGGTGACGTCATCAGTGGGGGCAGCGTTGTCTTGCGTCGCCCATTCCGGCGCAACTGTGTCCAGCGCCATCAGGTCCTGAGGGTAGATTTCTTCGGCCCAGGCATCGGGAAGCCGGGTGTCCGGCGCCGGGTCTGATGGGGCGGGATCCTGCGGGCCAGGTTGCGAAACCAGATTGTCGCCATCCACGGGTTCAGACACGTCGGCCACCGGCACCGGCGGTTGATCCTTTGTGCGCTTTGCCCGGCTGCGCTTGGGCTTGGCGGCTGCCGCTTCAAACTCGGGCGTGGCTTTATCCTGGGCGTCGTCATCCTGGCCGGTCACGGGCACTCTCCTGTCAAGGCCGGGGGCAACCCCCTGACACTTCACCTTAGCAGCCCGGTCTGGCAAGCATCAAGACGATGGGATGTCGCGCCACATTTCGGCGACCGCAGTCACCATGCCCTCAGCGGTTGGTTCGATGGCCAGCCGCAGCACCATAGCCCCCAATCCGTTCAAAGGCTCCGCCGCTGCGGCGCTGATTGCCGCAAGGAACAGCGGGGCACGGGCACCGTCTGCCGCCACCGCGAACAGGCTGGCACTGCGCGGGGAAAACAAGGGCACCACGACAGGTCGCGAACCGGCCAGAACGGCAGCTGCCTGCACGGAAAGAGGCTGTTCACACTGGTCATAGACGATGATGCCGGTCGCAGGCAGGCCGCCTGCGGACAAGGCTCCTGCCAGATCGCCCGTTGTGTCCACGCCCCGCGCATGGATCAGAGGCGGTGTCGGCCGCAGCCTGATCAGGTCAGGCGCCATGTGTGCGGCGTCGCCGCCATGCTCTGTCGCAGTGAACCCGGCACTGCGCGCGGCTTGCGCGGTGCGCGGGCCAACGCAAAACGCGGGTAGGCTGCGATCGGCGGAAATCCGCGCAAACCCAGCGACTCCAGTCTCCGAGGTGAAAACGATACCCCGTGCCTGACGCAACAGAATCATCTGCGACGGAGGTGGGTCCACAAAATGTGGCCTGATCAGCGGCGATGTAACGACCGTGATCACTGACCCCAGCACGTCTTGCACCTGCGCTGCGAACCGGGCCGATGCCTCGGCTGGGCGGGTCAGCAACAGGATCGGGTGTGGGGGCGATGCGCCAGGCAGCGGCGGGCGGGATTGTGTGACCATGGGTACGGTGTTACCTGCGATGAACCTGTCTCGCAACGGTTGCCCATGCCCCAGACGCTGACCTTCCTTGGACTTGAGAGCAGTTGCGATGATACTGCTGCTGCGGTCGTGCGTCATGCACCCGACGGGGCAGCACAAATCCTGTCTTCGGTGGTGGCCGGGCAGGACGCCCTGCACGCCGCTTTTGGCGGGGTGGTGCCAGAAATTGCTGCCCGCGCGCACGCTGAACGGATGGACCTGTGCGTCGAGGACGCGCTGTTGCAGGCGGGCGTGACGCTGGCCGACCTGGATGGGATCGCGGTGACGGCCGGGCCGGGGCTTATCGGCGGTGTGCTGGCAGGTGTGATGTGTGCCAAGGGGCTGGCGGCCGTCACGGGTTTGCCGCTGATCGGGGTCAACCACCTGGCCGGACATGCTTTGACCCCGCGCCTGACCGACGGGTTGGCGTTTCCCTATCTGATGCTGCTTGTGTCTGGCGGTCATTGTCAGTTCCTGCGCGTTGACAGCGCGACAGACTTTACCCGTCTTGGCGGTACCATCGACGATGCCCCCGGCGAGGCGTTCGACAAGACCGCAAAGTTGCTGGGCCTGCCCCAGCCTGGCGGACCAGCGGTGGAACGCGAAGCTGTCTTGGGGGACGCACGGCGTTTTGCCTTTCCTCGGCCACTCTTGGACCGGCCCGGGTGCGATTTTTCATTCTCTGGCCTCAAGACAGCCTTGCTGCGGACGCGGGATGCGGTCGTTGCAGAAAAGGGTGGGCTGACCATCCAGGACCGCCGCGACCTGTGTGCCGGGTTTCAGGCCGCAGTCGCGGATGTCATGGCGGAAAAGTCGCGGCGCGCCCTGGCGGCTTGTCCGGGTATGACGGCCTTTGCAGTGGCGGGCGGTGTGGCCGCAAATGCCACCCTGCGCGCGCGCCTGGAGGCTGTGGCAGTCGTGGCCGGGGTGCGGTTTATCGCGCCACCCCTGCGGCTATGTACAGACAATGCCGCCATGATTGCGTGGGCAGGGATCGAAAAGACCCTGATCGGCGCCTGTGATCCGGCTGATCTTGTCGCCCGTCCACGCTGGCCGCTGGACAGCACCAGCCCGTCAATGCTTGGGGCGGGGAAAAAAGGGGCCAAGGCATGACGGTTATTCTTGGGGCAGGGGCGTTCGGCACGGCGCTTGCGGTCGCTTTGTCCGCGCGCGGGCCGGTGACGCTGATTGCGCGGGACGCATCATGGGCGGGCGCCCGCGTGAACCCGCGTCTGCCGGGTGTGGTCTTGCCCGATGCGGTGACGGTGACCGATGCGGCGCATGGCGCGGATGCTCCGGTGTTGTTGGCGGTCCCGATGCAGGCGCTGGGCGGCGTCCTGAAGGCCAATGCAGGCTGGCTGGACGGCAGGACGCTGGTCGCCTGCTGCAAGG
>JAUSPL010000520.1 GCA_030656535.1 Gemmobacter sp. | reverse complement strand
GTGGGAGGGCAAACCCGCTGTCGACAAACTGCGGCTGATTGCCAACCTCTATCCGGAATCCATCCACCTTGTCGCGCGCAAGGATGCCGGGATCGCTTCGGTCGCTGATCTGAAGGGCAAGAAAGTGTCGCTGGACGAACCCGGCTCCGGAACGCTGGTGGACGCCAAGATCATCCTGGAAGCCTTTGGCCTGTCAGAAGCCGATATCACCCCGGAATACCTGAAGCCCGACCAGGCAGCTGACCGGATGCGCGATGGCGCGATGGATGCGTTCTTCTTTGTCGGGGGCTATCCCGCAGGCGCGATCGCCGAGCTGTCCAGCCAGCATGACATTGTCCTGGTGCCAATCGCTGGTCCCGAAGTCGACAAGTTGCGCGAAACCTACAGCTTTTTCGCGACCGACAGTTTCCCCGCAGGCACCTACAAGGGGCAGGACGCAGAAGTCGCGACCGTTTCGGTCGGGGCGCAGATGGTGACCAGTGCTGATTTGTCTGATGATCTGGTCTATGGGATCACAAAGGCGCTGTTCAACGCCAACACCCAAAAGCTGTTTGCCAATGGCCACGCCAAGGGCAAGTTCATCAATCTTGACAATGCGGTTCAGGGCGCGGGCATCCCGTTCCATGCCGGTGCAGAGCGGTTCTACAAAGAAGCAGGCAAACTGAAGTAACAGGTACCTGCGCGGTCTCTGGGGGCGCGGTCGGTAAACAGCCGCGCCCCTTGCTGACCGTGAAATATCACACACCGACAAGAACTGATATCCGCGGGGAACCGGAATGACTGAACAGATACGCCAGTTGAGCGACGCAGAGTTGCGCGCACTGGAGGAAGAGTACGACCCCGAGGCTCGGTTCAGGACGGTCATCCGACCCGTCGCCATCCTGACCAGCGTGATGTTGTTTTTGCTGTCGGTCTATCATTTTTATACAGCAGGCTACGGCATTCCGCGGGCGACGACGCACCGTGGCATGCATATGGGCGTTTCGCTGTTCTTGATCTTTCTGACGTTCTCGGCGTTTTCGAGCGGACAGAAAAAGACATCCGGCTTTGTTGTACTGGGATTGCCGGTGATCGACTGGCTGTTTGCCATCGGCGCCGCGGTCAGCGCGCTTTATGTGCCGTGGATCTATGAAGAGCTGGTGTTTCGGGTCGGCAACCCGCTGATGATCGACATCATCATGGGCACGATCTTGCTGGTCACGCTGCTCGAGGCCGTGCGCCGGTCTATGGGTTGGCCGTTGCCGGTGATTGCAGTCCTGTTCATCGCCTATGCCTATTACGGCCGGTCCATGCCGGGGATCTTTGTCCATCCCGGCGCGGATTGGGCGAATATCATCAACCACCTCTATCTGACGTCGCAGGGCATCTATGGCACCGCGCTGGGCGTGATTGCGACCTATGTGTTCCACTTTGTCCTGTTTGGGGTGATGGCGCAAAAGATCGGGCTGGGGCAATTGTTCATTGACCTTGCAACTGCGCTGACCGGGCGGTTTTCGGGTGGTCCTGCCAAGGTTTCGGTGGTGGCATCCGCCTTGCTTGGGTCGATTTCGGGGTCATCCATCGCGAACACGGTGACGACCGGAGCGTTGACCATTCCTGCCATGATCAAGATCGGATTCAAGCGTCACTTTGCAGCGGCGGTCGAGGCGGCGTCATCGACCGGCGGGCAGATTACGCCGCCGGTCATGGGGGCCGTGGCCTTCTTGATGGTGGAATATCTGGGACTTCCGCTGCGCACGATCTTGATCGCTGCCGTCGTGCCGGCGTTCATGCACTTCTTTGGTGTGTTGGTTCAGGTGCACCTGGAGGCCAAGCGTCTGGGCATCCGGGGCCTGCGCCAAGAGGAACTGCCGAACGCGATCAAGGTTTTGCGCGAAGGTTGGTTGTCGGTGTTCCCACTGGTGCTGCTGGTCTGGATGTTGATGTCCGGGCGGACGCCGTTTCTGGCAGCATTTTGGGCAATAGCCGCCTGCATCGTGGTCTATCTGATCCAACGTGTCATGGCTTCGGGTGTTACCGAGGGCTTGCGGGAAACCGCGGTGGGCCTTTTCGAGGGCTTTGTATCCGGCGCGAAAAGCTCTTTGTCGGTGACAGCGGCGGCGGCACTGGTGGGTGTCGTGATCGGTGTCGTGACGCTGACCGGCATCGGGTTCAAGATCGCGTTCATGGTGACCAATCTGGCGCAGGACTGGGCCGGGTCGGTACATGGCCTGCTGGCGTTCCTGCCGTTCGAGGTGTTCCGGCTTGAAACTCTGGCCCTGCTGTTCACACTGATGATGACTGCCGTTGTCTGCATCCTGATGGGCTGCGGCATCCCGACGACGGCCAACTATATCATCATGGTGGCGGTCGCAGCGCCGGTACTGAGCATGATGAACGTCGAGCCGTTGGTGGCGCATTTCTTTGTGTTCTATTACGGCGTTCTGGCTGATGTGACGCCTCCGGTCGCGCTTGCAGCCTATGCGGCGTCCGGGATCGCGGGGGCCAACGCGTTCAGTGCGGGCAACACAGCCTTCCGGCTGTCTATGGGCAAGGCACTGGTGCCGTTCATGTTCGTGTTCTCGCCCTCGCTGCTGTTGGTGACCGAGAGCTTTACACTGGGGGCATTTGCGTTGGCCTTTACCGGGGCGGTGCTGGGCATCGTTGCGCTGTCTGCGGCAATCACGAATTGGCTGTTGGGTCCTTTGTGGCGGATCGAGCGTGTGGCGCTGCCCATTGCGGCATTGCTGATGATCGCCCCGGAGCTGGTGTCGACACTGATCGGTGCGGCTATTCTGGCTGCCGTCGTGTTGCGGCAATGGATGGCCGGTCGCTCCGGTGCAGCAGGGGCGGCGGCCTGAATCAAGTCTGGCCGGCCCGGCAAGGGCCGGCCGGGCCAAGTGGGATGACTGGCCTGGATGTGCTGTTGTCTGCATCCCTGTTTGGCATCGAAATGCGAATTGACCGTGGGCCAACACGAACCTGACAGGTTTCAGGCAAGCGGCGTCCGCACTGTCCGAGAGACATCAGAAACCGGGGCAGGTCCGCCGTCAGGTCCAAGTCCCAGATGCGCAAGTATCGGGCCCGCGATCCGGGTCGGGTGTGTGATGGGCACCATGTGCCCTGCACCGGGCACGAGCAGCCGTTGCGTGCCGGGGATCCGCGACGCAAGCGTACGGTTGACCGCGTCAATGATGACGGGGGATTGACCGCCCTCTATCAACAGCACGGGCACCTGCAGGGACTCGAGCCGACCCGGTACCAGCAGACCGGCACTGTCGTCCAGCAACACGTCGTTTACAGCCGGGATCAGGGAAATCCGGTCCACCATATAGTTGCGCTGGACCTCGGGCATATCGTCCAACGCTGTCCCCATACCCCAGCGGGAATGGAACCAGCGTGCGGCATCCAGATGCCGGCCCTCGGCCATCGCAATGTCGAACTCTGGCTGCGCTTTGGCTGTTTCGGCATATTCGGGCGTGTTGGCGATGCGTGCCGCAGCGAAAAACACAGGCTCGATCAACGTCAGGCTTTTGACCAGATCAGGACGCTCCAGCGCAAGGCGCAACGCAATGGTGCCCCCGAACGAATGACCGATCACATCAACCGGCGCGCCATGCGCCAGGCTGGCGGCCAGTTCTGCGGCGATATCGGTCGCCAACCCGTGCAGGGGCGGCGTGCCGTTCCAATCTGCGCTGCGCCCATGGCCGGGCAGGTCCGGTGCGGTCATGGTCAATGCGTCCTCCAGCAGCGCAGAAAGCCCGGTCCAGGCCCCGGAATGGGCCAGCGAACAGTGCAGCATCAGCGCGGGACGTGCGCCCCGGCCCATCACCCGCCAATGCGTCGGATGGGCCGCGATCACGGCGTGTGGCATCAGATCTGGCCAGCCAGATGACGGTCCAGATGGTCAAGCCGGTCCTGACCCCAGAACCGCTCATCGCCCACGACATAGAACGGCATGCCGAACGCCCCCGCTGCAACCGCATCTTCCAGATTGCGGCCATATGTTTCGGCCCCCAGAAACAGCCCCTTGTCGGCCAGCGCCGGGTCGAACCCATGTGAAGCAAGCGCCTCGCGGATCACGTCATCCTCGGCCACATTGCGGTTTTCTGCCCAGCAGGCGCGCATCAGCGCGTGCACCAGTCCGCCCAGATCGCCGCCACCTGCGGCTTGCGCTGCGATGACTGCATAGGACCCCGGCGCGGGGTTCGACGGAAAATGGGCCGGGTGCAAGATCAACGGCATGTCCAGCACCGCAGACCAGCGGCGCAGTTCCTGCAACCGATAGGCCTTGCGGGTGTCGTGCCGTTCGCCCAACAGCTTGCCGCCCGTGCGGGCAAACAGGGCGCCGGGATCGACAGGTTTATAGGTGATTGTTGCCCCGTGGCGGGCGGCCATGTTTTCCAGCCGCTGCCCAGCAAGATAGCACCATGGCGACAAGATCGTAAAATAGTAGTCGATGTGTTGCATGTTGGCCCTTCTGGCGGTGCTGAGGTTTGCAAGACCCTAGCCGGGTGGTAAGCGGTGTCAACGCTCCGAATCCCCTTGCGGGACGCTTGACCAAAGGATCCCAGACCATGCCCGTCATGACAGAACCCAAGCTGATCGCAGGGAATGCGAACCGCACTCTGGCGGCCGCCATTGCCCGCCGCATGTCGATGCATCGCGGCATGTCGGTCGGCCTTGTGGACGCAAGGGTCGAGCGTTTCAATGATCAGGAGATTTTCGTCGAAGTTTACGAAAACGTCCGCGGCGAGGACATGTTCGTTATCCAGCCGACGTCAAATCCGGCCAACGACAACCTGATGGAACTGCTGATCATCACCGACGCGCTTCGCCGGTCTTCGGCAGCGCGGATCACGGCGGTAATTCCGTACTTCGGCTACGCCCGCCAGGATCGCCGCGCCAAGGCCCGCACACCGATTTCGGCAAAGCTTGTGGCGAACCTGCTGACCGAGGCGGGGGTAGAGCGCGTCCTGACGCTGGATCTGCATGCCGCCCAGATTCAGGGGTTCTTTGACGTTCCGGTGGACAACCTTTACGCCGCGCCCATCTTTGCGATGGATGTGGAACACCATTTCCGCGACAAGCTGGACAATGTGACCATCGTTTCACCGGATGTGGGCGGTGTGGCGCGCGCGCGCGAGTTGGCGAAACGGATCGGTTGTGCCTTGGCCATCGTCGACAAACGACGCGAAAAGGCCGGCGAAATTGCCGAAATGACCGTGATTGGTGACGTCAAGGGCCAGACCTGCATCATCGTCGATGACATCTGTGATACGGCGGGCACCCTTTGCAAGGCCGCGGACCTGTTGATGAAAAACGGCGCAGCAGAGGTCCACGCCTATATCACCCATGGCGTTCTGTCGGGCCCTGCGGTGGAGCGGGTAACAAACTCGGTGATGAAATCCTTGGTCATCACGGATTCGATCGAGCCGTCAGCGGCCGTCAAGGCCGCGCCAAACATCCGGATCGTGCCAACCGCACCGTTGTTCGCGCAGGCAATCCTGAACATCTGGAACGGCACGTCGGTGTCGTCCCTGTTCGAGGTGGAGACGCTGCAGCCAATCTATGAAGGTCTTTACCCCCGCCCGTGAACCCCTACCTGTAAGCAGCATCATGTCGGGGCCACCAGCCGGGCAGGGACCCGAAGAGACCAGGCAAGGAAACCCGTATGACCAGACCGATGCGTTGGGGTATCCTTGGGGCCGCAAAAATCGCCCGTACCGCGTAGGTGCCTGCCTTTCAGACTGCAAAGGGTGCCGAGTTGGTGGCGCTTGGGACCTCTGATCCGGTCAAGGCAGCGCCATTTCTTGCGGTGGTCCCGGGCTTGCAGGGAATGGGGTACGAAGATCTTTTGGCGGACCCTTCGGTGGATGCGGTCTACATTCCTTTGCCAAACCATCTGCATGTGGACTGGACGATCCGGGTCCTGCGCGCGGGCAAACATGTGCTTTGCGAAAGACCCCTCGCGTTGGCCGCGTCTGACATCGACCGGGTGATCGCGGTGCGCGATGCAACCGGGCTTTTGGCGGCCGAGGGCTTCAAGGTGGCGCATCATCCGCAGTGGGCGCGAGACTTGCTGGCCGAAGGTGCGATTGGCCTGCTGGGTCAC
>JAUSPL010000519.1 GCA_030656535.1 Gemmobacter sp. | reverse complement strand
GCAAACAATGGACAATCGAACCCGAAAGGTTCATCCCAAATCCGATCCATCAAATGCCGGGACTGAACAGCTAGACACTGAAGGCATTCAAAGCACAGGCCGAACCGACTATTCGCGCAGCGTCTGCATGAACTGCTGGTGCTGCCGGTCCATGCGGGCGGAACTGTCGGCCCCCCATTGCAGGCGTTCCTGACCCCAGTTCTGGATCTGGCGCATCCTGTCTTCGTGCGTTGACCCGGGCATCTGGCCGCCGCCATATTGCGCGCCGGTCTGCGCCGCACTGAATTGGCCCTGCATCATGGCTTGCTGAGTCTGAGCATAGGTTTGCGACAGCATGGCATAAGCCTGCTGATACCACGCGCATGCCTGCGCGTTGCCCTGTGTCTGGCAGTCATAGCCAGCGTTCAGCATCATGCTTCCGTGTGACTGGACCGATTGCAGCATCTGACAGGCCTGGGGATTGCCCTGTTGGCACAGGCCGCCATGGATCTGCACAAGCTCGTTCAGTGCTTGTACCACCTGCGGGTCGGCGGTCTGGCGCCAATGATCGGCGCCAGCGCGAAATGGGACGCTGGCCAAAGCGATAAGGGTCAGGGCATTGATTATTTGAAGGCTGCTCATTCGCATCACCTTTTTGAGCAAGTCTCGTCCGAAACGGTGTCCGATCTGAAAGGGCGGCAAGGTTGAAATCACGTTGGGTATCGTTGGGTATCGGTGTGTGCCGTGCGGGCGTAAGCTGACCGCACATCCGGCTTTTGCCAACACTGCTCTATCGTGCCAGATTCTTCGTCAAATGTCGCTACCCTGTTCAGGGGGGGGGCGCGTCTGCCCCAGCAGTGTCGTTCCAGCGGGACCTTGTTGGTTTCGCCGGCGCAGACACCCCTTTCCCCCGGCCCCCCTTTGCGCTAAGCCCTGCGCTTAAATGCAAGGAGGCCATGATGGGCTACAGGGTCGTTGTCGCAGGTGCCACGGGGAATGTGGGCCGCGAGATGCTGAACATCCTCGCCGAGCGCGAGTTTCCGGTTGATGAGATTGCGGTGCTGGCATCGCGGCGCTCGATGGGTACAGAAGTGTCTTTTGGGGATAGAACCCTGAAGGTCAAAGACATCGAAACATTCGACTTCACCGGCTGGGATATCGCGCTGTTCGCCATCGGGTCCGAAGCGACCAAGATTTACGCGCCCCGGTCCGCGGCTGCGGGCTGCGTCGTGATCGACAATTCCAGCCTTTACCGCTATGACCACGACGTGCCGCTGGTTGTCCCCGAGGTGAACCCTGAGGCGGTGGAGTTGTACCGCAAGCGGATGATCATCGCCAACCCGAACTGTTCAACCGCCCAGATGGTGGTCGCGCTGAAACCACTGCATGACCGCGCGCGGATCAAGCGCGTCGTGGTGTCGACCTATCAGTCGGTATCGGGCGCGGGCAAGGAAGGCATGGACGAACTTTGGGATCAGACCAAAGCCGTCTACAACCCGACATCAGAAGTTCCGCCAAAAAAGTTCCCCAAGCAGATCGCGTTCAACGTGATCCCGCATATCGACGTTTTTCTGGACGACGGGTCCACCAAAGAAGAATGGAAAATGGTCGCCGAGACCAAGAAGATCCTGGACAAGTCGATCAAGGTCACCGCGACCTGCGTGCGCGTTCCGGTATTCGTGGGCCATTCAGAATCGATCAATATCGAGTTTGAAGACTTTTTGGACGAACACGAGGCCCGTGACATCTTGCGTGAGGCGCCGGGGGTCATGGTGATCGACAAGCGCGAACCGGGTGGCTACATCACCCCGATCGAGTGTGTGGGCGAATATGCGACCTACATCAGCCGCATCCGTCAAGACAGCACGATCGACAACGGCATCAACCTGTGGTGCGTGTCCGACAACCTGCGAAAAGGCGCCGCGTTGAATGCGGTTCAGATTGCTGAAACGCTGGGCAACCGCTGCCTTAAAAAGGGCTGACACCGGCTGCGATGATTTTCAAAGGGCGTCCCTGTGCGGGGCGCCCTTTTTTATTCATGAACCGATGGGACGCACGTGCGGGATACGGGGGCGGGGCCGCCCCCACGAGCCTGGCTGGCGGCCTGTCAAGCGGCCTGCGCCATGTCCGACAGCGCCTCGGCCGCGATCTGGAACGACCGGACGCGCGCGGCATGATCGTGGATCTGAGCGGCCAGGATCACCTCGTCGGGCCGCAGGCGGTCGATCAGCCGCGCCATGCCAGACCGCACGGTGGACGGACCGCCAGACACAGAACAGGCCAGCGCCTGATTGACCCCGGCCATGATTGCCGGCGACAACCGGGCCGCGATATTGTGCACCGGGCGCGGCAGGGGCCCGGGCTGACCCGTGCGAAGGTTGGCGAACGCCTGCTGCATCGAGGATTTCAGATAGTCGCCCTCGGCGTCGGTCTCACCTGCGTAGACACCCATCGCCATCATGAAATAGGGGCGCTCCAGCGCCCCCGAAGGCCGGAACGTACGGCGGTAAACATCGGCGGCCTCTTCCAAAGCGTCGGGCGCAAAGTGCGAGGCAAAGGCGTATGGCAACCCAAGGTAGGCCGCAAGCTGGGCACCATACAGGCTGGATCCGAGGATCCAGACCGGAACTTCGGTGCCTTCGCCGGGGATCGCACGGATCCGCGCGCTGCCATCCCCGGGGGCGAAATAGGCCATCAGTTCCATGACGTCCTGGGGAAACGCATCTGACGCGTCCATGTTGCGGCGCAAGGCGCGTGCTGTCGCCATGTCGGTGCCGGGCGCGCGACCCACGCCCAGATCGATCCGTCCAGGGAACAGCGTAGCCAGCGTCCCGAACTGCTCTGCAATCACAAGGGGGGAATGGTTGGGAAGCATGACCCCGCCCGACCCGACCCTGATCCGCCGAGTGCCCGCGGCGACATGCCCGATCACCACAGCCGTCGCCGCCGAGGCGATCCCGGCCATGTTGTGGTGTTCTGCCAACCAAAAGCGGTGATAGCCGGCGGCTTCGGCGTGGCGGGCAAGATCAAGGGTATTGGACAGCGCGTCGGCAGCGGTGTGACCTTCCGGGATCGGTGACAGGTCAAGCAGGGAATAGTGCATCGGATGTCCTTTGACGGATCGGCGGGCTCTGGGCCTTTGTGTCGAGATTGGGGCAGGCTCGGGCAGACACAAGGGTTTGTGCGTCGAATGCCGCACGGTTCTTGTCTGCGACCGGGTGCTGCGCCGTGGTAGGATGCGACTTGGGGGCTGACAGATCATTCGAACTTGCCAGATATTTCGAAACTGACGGAGCAGCCATGAGCATTCTTTCTTCGGTCACGCAGCCTGTAATCCCGGACGCGCAAACGGTGCCAGCCGCACAATTGCCGGCCGCCGTGCCGGCGCAGACAGGGCTGCCATCACCGGACGCCCGCAAGGTGACGGCAGCAGCCCCGAAAACGCACGACACCGCGACCGCCAAAGCCCGCATAGATACAGCCGAATCCTTGGTGCACGCGGCGCAGCAATCCCGTCTGCGTCAGGCATTCCTGGACCGGATCGCAGACACACCTGCGGCCTTGCAGGCCAGCCCGCGGATTGTCAGCGAGGCAGCGGAAACCCTGACGCCCTATGCAGACGTCCTGCGGGTTTTCCGTCGCCGCTGACGTTGTCGGGTCAAGCCTGCGGTCGGATGCCCGGCATGCCATATTTCCGGTCGATGACGCCGGCTTTTGCCGAATGCGCCTGCGGGCTGATCCCCGCGCAACGGGCGTACCATATGGCGCAGGCACCGCATGGCGTACCGTATCAAGCGCGGGGACAGCGCCTTGGGCCCCCTCTTGGGTTCGGATGCAGCCCAGTCAGGTGTTGCAGATCATTCTGCGGCGCGGCTGCTTGGGTTGTTGGGGTGCGTGGTCCAGTTGGCATAGTCGCCGACCTTTGATCCGGTGCGCGGGTCCACCGCGCCCTTGGGCATTTCGACCATCGTGATGCAGTTGTCGACCGGACACACGTTGACGCACAGGTTGCAGGCGACGCATTCGTCGTCCATCACCTCAAACACCCGACCGGGTTTCATCGAAATGGCCTGATGGCTGGTATCTTCGCAGGCGGCATAGCAGCGACCGCATTTGATGCAGGCATCCTGGTCGATGTGCGCTTTGGTGACGTAATTCAGGTTCAGGAATTGCCAGTCTGTTACGTTGGGCACGGCGCGCCCTATCAGATCAGCGGTCGAGGTCATGCCTTTTTCATCCATGTATTGTGACAGGCCCGAGATCATTTC
>JAUSPL010000518.1 GCA_030656535.1 Gemmobacter sp. | reverse complement strand
GGTGTTCGCCCGCGATGTCCAGCACGGGGCGGATCGTGATCCCCGGCAATGACAGATCGATCAGGAACTGGCTTGTGCCCCCATGACGACCCTCGGCAGGGCCGGTCCGGCAAAAGCAGATCATGAAATGCGATTTGTGGGCGTAGGTGGTCCACAGCTTGGTGCCCGTCAAACGCCAGCCCCCCGCGACGCGGTCCGCGCGCATCCGGACCGACGCAAGATCGGACCCGCTGTCTGGCTCGCTCATGCCGATGCAGAAATAGCAGTCCCCCGCCGCGATCCGGGGCAGGATGCTGCGGCGCTGATCTTCGGTGCCATTGCGCAAGATCATCGGCGCACTTTGGCGGTCTGCGATCCAATGGGCTGCAACAGGGGCCCCGGCCGCCAACAGTTCTTCGACGACCACATGGCGTTCCACCGGGCTGCGGCCATGACCACCATATTCCTTGGGCAAGGTCATGCCGATGAACCCGGCGCGGCCCAGCGCGCGACTGAAGTCTGCATCAAAGCCCGACCAACTGCGTGCACGGTCGGCACTGCGATACTCAGCCGGCAGAGTGTCGCGCAAGACGTCCCGAACCTCGGCCCGCAAAGCATCGTGGCCATGTCTGGTGTCGGACAACGGGAAGTTCAGGTCAGTCATCAAAAGCGATCCGATTGCAAGGTGGTGATCTGGGACCAAAGCCCTTGGCCGTATCCGCGCGCCAGTGACTGGCCCAAAGTGGCCGCCCAGTCGGATTCGCGTCCGTGGTCGTCGCGCCATGTCCACAGTCGGCGGGTCAGGGGATGCAACGGATATTCCTGACTGAACCCGATGGCGCCATGCACCTGATGCGCCAGTTCTGCGACCTTGCCTGCCGCCTCACCCGCGCGGATCTTGGCTGCGGCGGTCAGCAAGATCAGCCGGTCGGGCTGATCGTCTGCCAGCGGCAGCGTCTGTGCCGCCATCTGCGCGGCAACGCCCGCGGCGGCGGTTTCGGTGGCCATCACCGCCAAGTATTGCTGAATTGCCTGAAGTTTTCCGATCGGGCGTCCGAACTGCACCCGGTCCGAAGCATAGCGCACAGACAGCGCAAGAACGGCCTCCAGCGCGCCCGCGATCTGCTGGCAGCGCAGCATTGCCGCCAGCGCCTGCGGCACCCGCGGGTCCAACGGCAGATGGGCCTGAGCGTCGACCGGCAAGGCGGGGATCAGGTCGTCGCGCGGTTCACCGGCCAGCGAAACCCCATGCTGCCAGTCTGCCGGGCCAACCGGACAAGCCGACACAAGGCTGCTGCCCATGGCGTCACCACAGATCACCAGGACCGACAGATTGCGCCCCCACGGCACCTGACGAACCGGGCCAAAAACCACAGCGGCGGGCCCTTGCGCCAGCGGCAGCCCTGCCCGGGCCAGGATCCAGTTCGCCAGCATGGTTTCCGCCAGCGGCACAGCAGCCGCCACCGAAGCCGAGATGCGCAAAGGCGTCATGCTGTCTTCGGGACCAAGGCCAAAGCCGCCGTCCTGTTCGGCCAACAATGCCAATGGAAAACCGGCATCCTCGATGGCACGCCACAACGCGGCGGGCCAGCTTCCGTCCTGTGGCGCATCTGCGTGCTGCGCGAACAACCGCGCGGCACTGTCGGCGATCAGATCGGCAGCCATATTTTCCCCCGAAACTCTGTTGATGTGCCCAGGACGCCGCGCAACGGCGGCCCTGCGCATTTCCTCTATTCATCCTTGTATTTCATCAGATGAAACGCTATTTCATTTATGATAGCAGATGATCTCCCTGATGCAACCCATTCCGCGGTCCACTTGCTTGCTGTTGATCCGGACAAGGACACCCCGCGCACATGACGTCCTACAAGCCAGTCATCGCGGCACTTCGGGTCCTCGAGGTCCTGTCTGCCCTGAACCGCCTGCGCACCAACGCGACCGTTGCCAGCATCCATCGGGCAACCGGGATCGACAAGGCTACAGTGGTGCGCATGTTGGAAACGCTGATCCACGCGGGCTATGTGCTGCGCGACCCGCTTCAACCCGTGTATCGCCCTACAGGCAAAACCCTGTCGCTGGGCACCGGATATGACCGCCACACGACGGCCAGCGCTGTCTTGTCTGATGATCTGACGGCTTTTCGCCAACAGGTCGGCTGGCCGTCAGATGTGGCGCTGTTTGATGGGGATGCCATGCTGGTGGTGACGTCGTCGCGCCCGGCAGAACCTCTGAATTTTATCCGTGCGTCGGGGTTCCGCGCCCCGATGCTGTTGACCAGCCTTGGGCTTGCGTATCTGGCGAATTGTCCGGCGCAGGAACGCATTGCATTCGTGACACAAGCCGCCGCCGATCCCGCGCCGGTCAATGATCTGGCACGAAACCCGGCGCTGCTGGACACCAAGTTGGACCGCATCCGGACCCAAGGGTTTGCCACGATGGACCCAAGCTATTCCCGGGCGCAATATGACGCGCAGTTCTCCAGCATTGGGGTGCCCATCATGACATCAGGACGGATCTTCGGCGCGATCAACGTGATTTACCTGCAAAGCGCGTTGTCCGAGCGCGACGCCCTGGACCGCCTGCTTGTCCCCTTGCAACAGGTCGCCGCACAAATGGCCCCCAAACTTGCCGACCGCCTTGGCGGCTGACGGCAGGTTGCGGCGATGACGGACCCCGCTGTACGCCGGGCACATGCCCCGTCGCCGCCCAGCCAGCAGGGTGCCTAAGCCAGGATCACGCGACCCAAGGTCGGATCCCTGCGCAGGTCCGCTGCCATGGCCATCCAGGCGATGACTGGACAGGCTCAGGATCCGGGCGAAGGTCAGGCCAGATCCAGAATATCGGGGCCAACCTCGGACAGATCACGCAATCCCAACAATGCCAGACTGCGATCAATCTCGGCGCGCAAGATGCTGATGGCATGCGCTGTGCCCGCGTCGCCCGCCAGCGCGGCAGCATACATGAACGGACGACCGACAAAGACGAACTTTGCCCCAAGCGCCAGCGCCCGGATGACGTCGACACCGCGCCGCACCCCACTGTCAAGCATCACCGGCATATCGCCTGCACGTTCAACAGCCTGCGGCAAGACCCGCATCGGGGAAATCGCTCCGTCCAACTGCCGCCCGCCATGGTTGGACAAGATCACTCCGTCCGCGCCATGCTGACGGGCCAACGCGACATCGTCGGGATGCAAGATGCCTTTGAGAATCAACGGCCCCCGCCACACCCGGCGGATATGGGCGATATGCGTCCAGTCGAAATGGTCGCGCCCCCAGAAGTCCCGCAGCACGTTGCGCGACAGGATCGGGGCTCCGCGCTCGGCATAGGAATTCTCGAAATGTGGCATGCCGTGGCGCATCAAGGTCTGCGCCCAGACCCCCAGCAGCCAACGCGGCCGCGAAAGCCCCTGCAGGGCAAGCCGCAAGGACGGGCGCAGCGGGGATGAAAATCCCGCACGCACAAGGTTTTCGCGGTTGCCCGACACAGGCACATCCAGCGTCACCACAAGGGTTTCATATCCGACGCCGGCGGCGCGACGCAAAAGCCCTTCGATGCGGTCAGTCTCGCCGGGCAGATAGGCCTGAAACCATGTGCCGGGGGCCGCATCATGCACCTGTTCCATAGCGATCAGGGATGACCCGCTCAGGATGCCCGGAATGCCTGCTGCCCGCGCCGACCGGGCCAGAACGATGTCCCCGCGATAGGCCGACAGCGCCGCCATGCCCATCGGCGCGATGCCGAACGGTGCCTCATAGGTCTGACCCAGCAAGGTGGTGCGCATCGACCGATCCGCCACATTGCGCAACACCCTCGGGCGGAACATGGGCTTGCGAAACGCCGCGCGGTTGTCGTCCCGGGTCAGGTTGTCCTCGGCCGCGCCACTGACATAGCCAAACACCGGGGTCGGCAAGAACCGCCGTGCAGCGGGCTCCAGATCGTCCAGCGACAAGATATCCCGCATCGCACGCGGAGCCTTTACCGCTGGTGCGGTATAGCCCGGCGCGCCAGTTGCAGACTTGGATTCGGTCATGCGCGTGGCTCCTTGACGCAAGGCAAGCTGTTGACGGGTGAGGCCTGTATATCAGCCAAGCGACGACGCACCAGAGACGACTGAAGCCATGTGACAAAGCCGTCGATCAAGACAGCCGGAAGCCCGGGTGCGGCCCCAAGTCAGCGGCACCCCGACGTTTGTCGAAATCGTCGGTATGCCTGCAACTTTTCAAAGCGCGCCCCCGTTTGCCCGCGACATTGACACACGAACAGACCGATCATCGACAAACAGTGGCAAGACTCCGCTTTTCGTGGTGATGCGCCCGACACGGTCCGGTCCATGATCCAGTGCCACCACCCTGTAAGCGCCCCCCAACGCCGCGGTCATGGGCCGTCTGCGCCTTCAATAGCGCGCCGGGCGCGCCCTTTTCTGGCGTCCCGTTGAACCGATGCGACATAGCGGTTGCGCAATTCCTAGCCCCCGCCCTGTGCACGGCCCAAAGCGTCCGGGCAAGGCCATCTGTAACCGCGCCCCAAACATTCACCACTTGACGCGTCACAAAAACGGCTCCAACTTGTATCATTGCATACATATTTGCACACATCGCCAACCCAAGGGGCTGAACATGTCGACAGACCATGTGGCGCTGTGTTTCCCGGTTTCGGAATGGGCCGCCTGATGCGGACGCGCGGGCAGGACGCGCCTGACGCAAACGGTCTGCGGGTACCCTGCCGTGGGTCAATGACCGGACGTCCAGGCAGGTCCAGAGTGCCACGCCGAAACGTCTGGACGCGCGCGCGGCGCGCCAAAACGACGCCGCGCGCAGGCTTTGATTATATCACCTTTGCGGATAACCATGCGCCTATGGCCCCGCCTGTCTCATGGGCCGCCGACCTGCCGGGCCGTACCTCATCCGCCACCAGCCACGCCATTGGCACAGGACCCCAAGCATGACACGGATCGCGATCATAGGCGCAGGCATCGTCGGTGTGTCCACCGCACTTTGGCTGCAACGGGCTGGCCGTGATGTGATCTTGATCGACAAATCCGGGGTGGCCGAGGGCGCCAGTTTCGGCAATGGCGGCGTGCTTGCATCCTGTTCCGTCGTGCCGGTAACAGGGCCAGGGCTGCTGAAACGGGCCCCCCGCATGGCGTTGGACCCGAACCAGCCACTGTTCTTGAAATGGGGGTATCTGCCGCGCCT
>JAUSPL010000516.1 GCA_030656535.1 Gemmobacter sp. | reverse complement strand
CCAAACAGGGTATCAGCCCCCGAACCGCCAACCAGCACATCGTCACCCATACGCCCGATCAGCAGATCATTCCCCCCGCCCCCATCCATCAGATCACCCTGCGCGGTGCCGTAATGGACCCCGTTCAGCGCCGCAAAGACCGAGATGGACAGGTTGACTGTCACCTGATGCGCGCCGTCCGACACCAGAAAGACCGCCGAAAAGTCGCCCGGTGCATTTGGGGGTACATAGCGCAGGGCCGCGAACCCGGCCGCATCCAGCACATGCCCGGCGCCGATGGTCACGCCCCCTGACGACAGCACGCCCGCGGCAGGCCCGGTCAGCAGCCGAAACGTCAGCGGCTCACCCTCGGGGTCAACAGCCGTGGGCGTCATCAGCGGCACGGCGCGGGTCAGCCCCGCCTCCAGCCGGGTGACGGGCGCGGCAGACAGCGTCGGGGCCTCATCGAGATCGGTCACGCGAATCGTCAGGCCGCGGGTCACCGTCACACCTTCGGCATCGGTTGCGGTCAGGTAGACCACGACCGACGCCGCAGCCTCAAAGTCCAGCCCGACACCGGGACGCAGCCGCAAGACGGGCTCTGCCGCGTCGGTGGTGATGTGGAACCGCAGGTCACTGACGGACCAGACAAGCGCCCCGGCCAGTGCAGGGTCCGTCACCAAAAGCGTGGTCACGACAGCCCCTTGGGTATTCTCTGCCAGCGATGGGGCGGATTGGCCTATAGAGAAATCGGGCGCGGCGGGGGCCAGTGTCACGCTGCGCAAGGTCGTCGCGCCGTGCAGATCGCTGACGCGAACCACCAGATGAAGCGGACCGCCCCCCAACACCCCCGGCCCGGCCATCAGCAGCGCCGACGTACCGTCCAGCGGCACCAGATAGACACCCGGAGGCGCATTTTGCAAACCAAAACTCAGCCGGTCGCCCAGCGCAAGGTTGGCATCCCCGCCCGTGATCCGGGCCAGGACAACGCTGGCGGTGGAAAGCGTCTGAAACTCTGGTGCGGCGGCAATCGCCAGAATCTCTGGCGCAAGGTTCAACAACGGGTCATGCCCCAGCCCCAAAAGCACACGGGTGCCGTCGCCAAAGCGGATTTCCTCGATCCCTTCCAGCACGGTAGTGCCCGACGCATGAGCCAGTTCAAACCCGTCGCCCCGTGGCGCAATCGCATAATCGGCCCAAGTACCCGTTAGCCGGACAGTGTCATGCCCTGCCCTACCCCGCAGTGTGTCTGACCCGGACCCGCTGTGCAAAATGTCATCCCCGGCGCCCCCGTCCAGCACATCGTTGCCAAGACCGCCGATCAACACGTCGTTGCCATCGTCGCCCAGCAGCAGGTCATCGCCCGCGCTGCCAACGATGCGATCATCGCCGATCCCGCCGATAACCGTGTCGAAGACCCCGCGCAGCACCAGGTCCGCACCGTAAAGGCGCGCAGTTCCGACCCGCAGGTCAACCTCTATCGGCGCGCCCGCAGCCGAGAAGTTCAGGCTGTCCGCAACAGCATCTGCATTAACGATCACCCGACGCGCAGGGTCCATCCCCAGCGTTGCAAAGGCTGGTGTGAACACCCAGACCTGACCGGGGTCCGGGACATCGCCGTAAAACCCCAGGTCTGCCCCCAGCACGGTCCACGACGCCGCCGGATTGGCATGGGTCAGTTCCACCCGCCATTCGCCTGAAACCGCCTCACCCCAATGCATCGCGGATGTGAAGGTAAAATCCAGTGCCGTCCGGGTGCCAAGCGCCGCCATGTTTTCGGCGATCACGCTGCGGGTGCCGGTCGGCGACACCACCTCTATCCGCAAATCCTTAAGTGACGTGGCGGTCATGCGCAGCCGCAACTCGACCCAGTCCAGCGACATGTCACCGGCCACCATCGCGGTCAACGCCTGCCCCGCGCCGGGCACCGCGTCAAGGACCGCCCCGATCCGGACCTCGTTGGCGGCCGTGGATTGGGCGGACCAGTGCCGCGCCAACCGAACGGCCGCCTCGGCGTCCAGCAGCCCGAACCCCATATCGCGGTCAAAGATCATCCCGCCGCCGTTCGCCGTCACCGCCCCGTTTGCCACACCGCGGTCCGATGGCCGCGCCGTCAACGCGAGAATCTCCTGCACATCGCGATAGCCCAGACGGGGGTTCACCTCCAACATCAGCGCCACGGCCGATGACACCAGCGGCGCCGCAAACGACGTCCCAGACACCGACGCCTGCCCGGTCGCCCCAGCCTCGACCCCAGACGCGGACACAAGCCCCATCCCCGGCGCCGACAGGATCAGGCTGGTGCCCGGATTGGAAAAGAACGCGGCGCGACCAGTGCTGTCGGTGGCACCCACCGCGATCGTATAGCGAGAGTTGGTGAGGTTGTGAAAGTTCACATCGTCGCCGCGATTCTGACCATCGATCATCATCCGGCTGTTGCCGCCTGCAAACACAAAGACCGTACCCAGGCCCTCGCGCCCCTGGGCCGAAGCCGCAGCCAGCGACGCCCCGACCGGGGCCCAGGACCCGGTCAGAAAATTGTCAACCAGCGCTGGCGACAGCCCCCAACTGTTGTTCGACACCGCAACCCGGATCTCGGCAGCCAGCAGGGCTGCGGCCTCGGCCACCTGAAACGCGGTGCCAAAGCGCAAGTGGCTGACCGAAAGCATGGCCGCCGGAGCGGCCCCGACCCCCGCAATGCCGTTGTCGGACAACCCGGCGATGATCCCTGCAACCCGCGTGCCGTGGCCATCGCTGCCAGGATCAGGCGCACCCGCCCCGCTGCCACGCAGGTCGATGCCAAGGCTGTGGTCAATCCGCCCGACAAGGTCGGCATGTTCCGCATTGACCCCATTGTCGACCACCCCGATCATGACCCCGACCCCCGAGGCCACTGCCCACGCAGCCTGAAACCTCGCCCCAGAGGGCTGATTTGACAGCCACCAGATGGCGGCCGGCACTGTATCGACG
>JAUSPL010000657.1 GCA_030656535.1 Gemmobacter sp. | reverse complement strand
CGTCGCCCCTGTGCTGGCCTGACAGCTTTAGGCCTGTCATGCGGTCCAGGCACTCACGAAGCCACACATTGTCTTGCCGGGAATTTGGCCCGCGCAAACGTGCGGTTGGGATGTTCAGCCAGACTGCGTTTGGTACGTTGGCGGGGGTCCGCTCTTCATCCAGCACCGCTGAAATCTCCCACAAAGCCGAGAGCATGGCCGGGGTGAGCGGTGTTGTGGCGCGAAGGGTGAGGGCTGCGGATGATACGGCGATTTGTTCCATTAGTGGACACTACTATTTTCATTTGTCCATAGTCAACTTGTCCATCGTGCCCTCCGGCGTGTCCACTCATACCCTCCGGCGTGTCCACTTTTACCCTCCGGCGTGTCCACTTTTGGGCGACAGTGTCAGTGAGAGTGTCAGAGTCTGGAACAGACACTGACACTGACACTCTCACTGACGTGACACGAAGAAGAAAAGGAGCGTCATACAAAGGTCGTAACCCACGTCATGCTTCTTCCAAGCTTCAGAATGTGTGCCCTAGCAAAGAGATGAAGTGGCGCCAAAACCCAACTGTCCGGCCAAGCTGAACTGTGGGAATTTGCTGAGAAGATCAGAGCTCCCAGTCCGTATCGCGTTCCCGCTTTCGTTCGGGCTTAGGCGCTGGTTGTGACTGTTCCCGTTCCACTTCGGGTTTCCGTTCGACCTGAGCACCTGGCGTGCGAATTTCCAAGTTGATCCGACTGCGCATGACGGCAGGCTGCGCGTTTTCCGGCCAGAGCTTGTCCTGATCCAGCAGGGCGCTTTGATCGAGGCCACGAAGCTGTGAGATGGTGTTTTTCACGAAAGCTTCGGCACGGGCGCAGAACTCCCCACATTTGGCGAGAACAGCGGTCAGGTGCATCCGGTCGATCAGGGCCGGAAAGAAATCCTGACCCGCCTTGTAACCCTTCTTGTCGTCGTCCTGGCCCAGACCAAAGCGACGGCCCGCCTCAACCACACGCACGGCATCCCGGCGCGTCCTGTCAATGTAGGGCCAAGGATCACTGTCGGGGGAAAGGATCAGCGCCACGTTGGTTTGGCCTTCCATGAGGTATTCGCTCATAGGCGGCTTATACTGCTTAGGATCGCGCTTATGGGCCTGTATCTCCCTTTGGAGCAGCAACAGGTCGCGCAGCTCGTCTATGGCCTCAGGAGCCATGCCTGAGGCGCTGTGCAGGGCACGGACCACCTCAGAGGCTTGGTCGCGCTCCTGGAGGGCCTCAGCGCGCGCCTTGTCCTTCACCAGACCATAGGTTTCGGGGGTCAGGTGCTGGCGATCGGTGATGGTGCGGCGGGTGCCCCGTTCGATCTGGGAATCCAAATGCTCGCGCGACCAATCGGCCCAGGACGTTTGCAGCGCCGAATATTCGTTCCTCTCGCCTGTTGCGGCCTTCAGCTCGACCAAGGCCTTCTGAGTGGAGATCACAGGTTTGCCGCGGCTTGTCCGAACGGGCGAGATCATCAGATCCACCACAGCGCCGCCGGCCTCGTCCAGATCGAGGCGCGCGCCGAACACTGCCCCCTTCCCGGCCCAGCTTTCTGCCCATGACTTTGCTTGGTCGAACAGAGCACGGTTGCGGGGGTTGTCGGGGTCATGCAGATCGCCCGCCGCTTTGATCCACTCTGGCGATACAACGCACAGCGCCTGCATGCAGAGGGGTGCGCCCTTGCGTTCACCTGCCCCCAGCTCTGCCTTGTGGGCTTTGAAGGCAGCGAGATAGTCCCGGTCACTTTCGGCAGCTTTGGACCATGCCAACCCCGCACCCGGTTCAGCCCCTTCTCGCAACCGGGCTTGGCTGGTCTCGTCGCCGCGTTCAGCGTGGAGGGTGGCACCGCGCAACTGTGCGATGCTGGTGATCTTGTTGACGCGGATGGCGGCCTTGAACATCAGAGATAAAACTTACGACTTGTGACATGAGAGGCCGGATAAAAGATAAAGGATTTACGCGGCAGGTGATGGGGTCAGGGTAGCCGGGAAGGGAAGAATTGTCATTTGAAATGACAACCCACTAGGCAATTCCCTTCGGGACGCTCCGCTAATTGCCATGGGCCAGAGGCGCTGCGCCCTCTTGGATCACCAACTGGTTGCCGATCAGGGCCACATCTGCGCGGCGTGAAGCACCCGCAGGACCGTCACCACCGCCGGAGTTTCCGCATAGATCACGATGTAGTTCGGGCGCACGACCAGTTCCCGCGTCCCATTCACTCGGCCAGGGCGGCAGCGTTTGGGATGTGCCGGGAGCTGTTCAACCTTGCCTTGGATTTCATCCATCAGTGCAAGAGCTGCATCCGGGTTGTCGTCCGAGATGTAATCGACAATCGCCATCAGGTCCGCGACCGCCGAGGCTTTCCATTCGAGATCAGGCACGGCGTTTCCCGTCGATCAGGGCGCGAGCCTCGCGCATCACCTGGTTATGCGGCTTTGCGGGCTGTTGATCGGCCAACGCTTCCTGCACCTTGGCACGGAACCAAACGTCATACGCATCGGGGTCTGCCGTCAGTCCGGCTGGCAGACCACCTTCAGCAGCAACGCGGGTCAGAAGAATGCGCACGGCGTCGGACAGCGTAAGGCCAACACCGGCTAGCGCATCGGCGGCTTGTGCTTTCAGGTGATCATCCACACGGATGTGTAGCATTGATGTTTGAGCGGGCATGGTTCGTCCTCCATTGAGCCTCAATTATGTATCTCAATTGAGATTTTAACAAGGCGATTTACAATCGAGCGGCGCTGCAGCAAACGATAACGGCCGACCCCAAGAAAGGGATCGGCCGTTATGTGGATGGGTGTCCGATATCACTCACGGGATTGCACGTGAACACGAGTCAGCAGACAACCGCAGGCTATGATGCTTAGCAATTACACCCATCACACGCCCAATATAGCATCTCATCACGGAGATGTCAAGATGTGTTTGCCGATGGATTTGCCTGCGCATTATGCAGATTTTGTCGGAAGGCGCAATCCCGTGTATTATACCATGTGTATATCTTATTTGTATATGGTTTGCGTATATATGATGAGTATATATAGGCAGACACTGTGTCGTATGGTATTGTCGTATAGAAGTGACTTAGAGGGGTGTCAAAATGTCTGATGGAGAATCTACAAAGGCAGACGACATCGTGCTGAAGTGGGGGCGCGACGTGGCTGCCGCTGGGTTTGCCCAGGTGCCTAATTATTTGCTGCGCTTCAATCAGTTTACCTCTGAAGAGGATCGACTGTCAGCAACAGAACTTTTGTTGCTTGTCGAGCTGGCGGGAACTTGGTGGAAGAAGGATGATTTGCCCTTTCCTTCGATGAAGACGTTAGCTGTGCGATGCGGAACTTCGGAGCGGCAGGTTCTGAGGGCCATAAAGCGCTTGGAAGAGATACCCCTAGTCAAGCGCATAAGCCGCAAGAAGAAGGGCATTATCGCTTCCAACGCATATGACTTGTCGCCCCTAGTGGAGGTTCTGCAAGTGGTTGCTGAGAGTTACCCACCAGAACGGCGGCGCAAACTCCGTGATGAAGAGTCCTAGATGTGCCTACCGCTCTGAGTTCGTAGTTGTCCTACCGTTGCCACCAGCGTGTGCGTTTAGGTGGCGAAGACAAAAGAGCTGTAATCCGATCCTCCGACCGATCTAATCTGGCTCTGAGGTCATCAATGGTGGCTTGCATCTGATCTCGCTCCCGTTGCCGTTCCGCTTCGAGAATTTCTAAGCGAAACCCAAGGGTTGCGCTCTGTTCTTCATGGGGGTGCGTATCGTTCGATGATGGCTGTTGTGCACTGTTCGGATCGAACACCCTGTGTAACTCGGAAGGCTCTATCTCATAGCTGCCGTCATGCGACTTTTGGGCGCTTATTTTGCCTGATTTGATGGCTCTAAGGATCGTGGACTTTGCTTTGCCCGTCGCCTTTGCTGCTGTTCCAAGGGTGTATCGCATGGGGTTGCGTACCGCGTCATTGTGCCTGTTTCGCACCGTTCTACGGTGTTTCGCGGTTTAATGCGAGAAGTTCATAGGCTGCACGCGCTAGGTCGCGATCATTGCGCGGAATGCTTCGCCCACCGGCCTCAAATGTGCGCCCGGCTTTGTCTGCCCATACCGCACGTTCTGTATCGGCAAGGCTTTCCCACCAACTGCGCGCGTTATCGTCCTGCTTGGGCGTGTGCTCGATCATGGGAGGGGCATCGGGCTTGGTTTGATCCTTGCGCCTGGCCGTGCTGTGCCGCTCATTTTCGACAATCGTTTCTGTGGCCTCGTGCGGGTCTTTCCACTTCCAGTCGAAGCGGACGGCTGCGACTGTTCGGCCAGATTTGACTGTGGTCATCTTCACTCGGACGGTTCCGAAGTCATTGATTGCTTCTACGGCAGGGGAGAGGACACGTTTATCGAGCTGCGCCCATACGTCATAAGACCGCTTGTCGGCCACCCCGAGTAGGCCGCGCAGGTTCTCGACGCTCCACTGTCCATAGGGTTCCCGCTGTCGCTTCCGGTCCGCCAGCAGAGCATAGAGGCGGCGAGCGTGGGGGGGCAGGCGGTGCGCCGCTGTTGTCTCGATCTTCACGAAGTTGCCAGGACTGCGCAGGGCATGGACGCCAGCAGGAGGGATCAGGATTCGGGCCTTCGATCCGCCTTCGGTAATGTGCCATTCCGCCACCAGCACCGCGCCCCATTCGTCGCCCCTGTGCTGGCCTGACAGCTTTAGGCCTGTCATGCGGTCCAGGCACTCACGAAGCCACACATTGTCTTGCCGGGAATTTGGCCCGCGCAAACGTGCGGTTGGGATGTTCAGCCAGACTGCGTTTGGTACGTTGG
>JAUSPL010000656.1 GCA_030656535.1 Gemmobacter sp. | reverse complement strand
AGTTGGACATGCTCTGCCAACGCCTGTCGGGCGAACGGATTTAAGCGGGCTGGACGCGAAAAACCGGGTCACGCCGCTGGCCTTTTCCCGGCCGTCTCCCTAGCTTGGGGGGATGGCCGACATGCACGCTTCCCCCGCTTCTCCTTCCGTCATTCGTCGCGCGGATTATCGCCCGCCCGACTGGCTGGTGCCCGATATCGCGCTGGATTTCGACCTCGATCCCGCATGCACCCGCGTCCGCGCGACGCTCATGGTCACGCGCAACGGCGGTCATGATCGGCCCCTGCGGCTCGACGGCGATGGCTTGATCCCGCTGGAGGTCCGCATCGACGGCGAACTCGCCACGCCCGACCTATGGCATATGGAAGCAGGCTCCTTGTCCGTGGCGCTGTCCGGTTCGGCGCACAGTGTCGAAACGCTGGTCGAACTGGCCCCGGAAGCCAACAGCAAATTGATGGGCCTCTACGCCAGCGGGGGTCTGCTTTGCACCCAATGCGAGGCGGAGGGGTTTCGCCGCATCACCTTCTTCCCCGATCGCCCCGACATCCTGTCGCGCTATGATGTGACGCTGCGCGCCGACAAGGCGCGCTTCCCGATATTGCTCTCGAACGGTGATCCGGTCGCGCAAGGGGAGGGCGACGCTGGACAGCATTGGGCCCGTTGGGTCGACCCCTTCCCCAAGCCCTGTTACCTGTTCGCGTTGGTCGCCGCCGAGCTGGCCTGCAATGCCGACAGCTTCGTCACGATGAGCGGCCGGGAAGTGCAACTCGGCATCTGGGTGCGCGAGGCGGACCTGCCACGCACCGGCCATGCCATGCAGGCGCTCAAAAACTCCATGGCGTGGGACGAGCGCGTCTACGGCCGCGAATATGATCTCGATGTGTTCAACATTGTCGCCGTGGCCGATTTCAACTTCGGCGCAATGGAGAATAAAGGCCTCAACATCTTCAATTCGCGCTATATTTTGGCGGACCCGGAAACCGCGACCGACGTCGACTATGATGGCGTCGAAGGCGTTGTGGCGCATGAATATTTCCACAATTGGTCGGGTAATCGCGTCACCTGCCGCGACTGGTTCCAATTGAGCCTCAAGGAAGGCTTCACCGTTTTTCGCGACCAGAATTTCTCGGCCGATATGGGCAGCCATGCGGTCAAGCGGATCGAAGATGTGCGCATCCTGCGCGCTACCCAGTTTCAGGAGGATTCAGGCCCGCTCGCTCATCCGGTAAGGCCTGAATCCTATATGGAAATCAGTAACTTCTACACCGCGACCATCTATAATAAGGGCGCAGAGCTGATCCGCATGATCGCGCTGATGCTGGGGCCGGAACGCTTCCGCGCGGGCACCGATCTCTATTTCGATCGCCATGACGGCCAAGCCGCCACCTGTGAGGATTTCGTCCTGGCGATGGAGGAGGGCGGCGAGATCGACCTCAGCCAATTCCGTCGTTGGTATGAACAGGCCGGAACCCCGCACGTCCGCGCCACGCTCGACCATGATCCGGTGACCCGGATGGTGAAACTGCATCTGCACCAGTCGCTCGCTCCAACTCCGGGCCAGCCGGACAAGGCCCCGATGGCGATCCCGCTGCGCGTCGCCCTGTTCGACCCCGCCACCGGCACCCACCATGGCGACAAACTGCTGCTACTCACCGTGACGCAGCAGAGCTTCACCTTCCCCGATTTCGCCGCCCCGCCGATCCTGTCGATCAATCGCGGCTTCTCCGCCCCGGTGATCGTCGATACCAACCGCAGCCAGGACGATCTCGCCTTCCTGTCCGCCCATGATGATGACCCGTTCGCCCGTTATGAGGCGATGCAGCAGTTGATGGTCAACATATTGGCCGGCCGCATCGCCGGTCAGCCCATGGATGACGGCCCGGTGATCGCCGCGATCCGTCAGGTCATCACCGACCCCGTGCTCGATCCCGCCTTCGTCACCGAAGCCATCCGCCTGCCCAGCGAAGCCTATCTCGGCGATCAGATGGCGCAGGTTGATCCCGACGCGATCCACGCTGCGCGTGAAGCCTTGCAACAGCGGATCGGCGCAGAATTGGAGCCGGACTGGCGCGCAATTCACGCCCGTACCAAAGCCACCGAATTTTCCATCTCCGCCGCTGCCAAGGGCGCACGCAAGCTACGCAACAGCGCGCTTGGCTATCTGGTCGCCTCCGGCGCGATGGACGGCCCCGCAACCGCCTTCGTCCAGTTCGACCACGCCCATAATATGACCGAGCGGCAAGCGGCCCTCGCCATCCTCGCCAACGGTGACAGCGCCGAACGAGTCGCGGCGCTCGATATCTTCTACAACCGCTATGGGGCCGACGCGCTGACGCTCGACAAATGGTTCCAGACCCAGGCCTTTGCCGTCCATCCCGACACAGTCGATCTGGTCGAGGAACTGGGGCGACACAAGGACTTCACGCTCACCAATCCCAACCGCGTCCGCGCGCTCTATGGTGCGTTCACGGGCAATCAGTGGGCGTTCCACCACAAATCCGGCAAGGGCTACAGATTGGTGGCCGACTGCATCATTGCGCTGGACCGGCTCAATCCGCAAACCGCCGCCCGCCTCGTGCCCCCGCTTGGCCGCTGGAAGCGCTTCGATGCAGCGCGAGGCGCGCTCATGCGGGGCGAACTCGAACGCATATTGGCGCAGCC
>JAUSPL010000655.1 GCA_030656535.1 Gemmobacter sp. | reverse complement strand
AGAAAAGACGTGCTCAAGGGCCTGATGGACGCATCCGCCCCCCCTGCCCGGCCCGACGCCGACCCCGCCCGCGACCCAGAACCCGCGCGCACCACGCGCGGGGCCATTGGCGCGGTCAGCCGGTCCTTTGCCGACCTCAAGGCCCGCGCGGTCGTCGAACTTGATCCCCACCTGATCGAGGCCGGGGGCCTGCAAGACCGTCTGGAAACCGACGCCGCCGCCGAGGCCGCGCTGCGCACATCCATTGCCGAATATGGCCAGCAGGTGCCTGTTCTGGTGCGCCCGCACCCCGAAAAGGAAGGCCGCTATCAGATCGTCTATGGCCGCCGCCGGGTTCTGGCCATGCGCGACCTTGGCCAGCCGGTCAAGGCGCTGATGCGCGATCTGGACGACCGCGAACTGGTGATGGCCCAGGGTCAGGAAAACACCGCCCGCCGCGATCTGTCGTTCATCGAAAAGGTGAACTTTGCCCGCCAGATGGAAACCCACGGCTATGACCGCAAGGTGATCTGTGACGCGCTGTCGATCGACAAGACGCTGGTCAGCCGCATGTTGTCGGTGGCCGACCGCGTGGCGCCGGGGGTGATCGAACTGATCGGCTCGGCGCCGTCGGTCGGGCGCGATCGCTGGCTTGCGCTGGCCGATCTGATCGACCAGACCGACGCGGATCTGGAAGACCTGACCAGCATGGTCAACCTGACCGCGACATCCCAGCGGTCAGATGACAGGTTTCGCGCGGCATGGACCTATCTGACCGGCTTGCGCGACCGCCGCCGCCAGATCGACACCCCGCCCGCCGACACCACCGCGCCCATCCATGCGCCGGATGGCCTGCCCTTGGGTCAGGCGAAATTCGACCGCAGCTATTGCACGCTCAAGCTGCGGCTGGCTGCGACCGACGGATTCGAGGACTGGTTGTTGAAAAACCTGCCCACCCTTTACGCCGACTGGGCCAAGAACCGCCCGGCCGATCCTGAAACCTGACCCAACCAGAAAGGAGGCACGACAAGACATAACAAAAAGACCCCTCAGGACTGACGTCCCAAGAGGCCCATTCTTGTTCTCGCACCTCAAGAAATAGCGCCTTGGTCATCCTGCTGTCAACTGCCCGATTCGCGGCAGCGGTCCAGTTGTGTCCCGTGAAACCCCATGTACCATGTATCCATGACGCCTTTTGGGCGGCAGCCCATGACGCATGCCCTGTTGGCCGCGCGTCATCAGGGCGCTGGCACCCCCAGCCTGCCCAGCATCGACAAGTGGGCGCTGTTCAACGACCTGCGCGTGGCGCGGGCGCGCTACGGCGTCACCGACCGCGATCTGTCGGTGCTGTATGCGCTGCTGACCTTTCTGCCCGCCAAGACTTTGGCCGATGACGCCGCGCTGGTCGTGTTTCCGTCCAACGCAAGCCTGTCGGACCGCGCGCATGGCATGGCCGAAAGCACCCTGCGCCGGCATCTGGCCAATCTGGTCGCCGCCGGCCTGATCTGGCGTCAAGACAGCCCGAATGGCAAACGCTATGCCCGCCGCGACCGCTCTGGCGCGCTGACGCAGGCTTACGGGTTTGATCTGCGGCCCCTATTGGTGCGCGCCGAGGCCATCACCAGCGCCGCAGCCGAAGTCACCGCCCTGGCCTCGGTCATGGCCGCCGCCCGCGAGGCTTTGGTGTTGCACATGCGCGATGCAGCCAAACTGGTGGCGCATGGCCGCGACAGTGCCCTGCCCGGCGACTGGGCCGCGCTGGATGCGCGCCTGACCCCGCTGCGCGCCGGGTTGCGCCGCAAGCTGGACCGCGACACACTGGCAAAAATGCTGGCCGAGGCTGTGGATATCCTGGCGCTGGCCTGCCTGTGGATCTCGCCCGCAACAGCAGATCCAAGCGCCACTGACGCCCAATATGAGCGGCACCATACAGATTCAAAACCAGACTCTTTAGAATCTGAACTGGGCGACGACATAAAAAAAACGCCAGCCATATCGCAACCTGCCCAAGACACCGCAAACCCCCGGCCTATGCCGCACTTGCCGTTTGACCTGATCGTAAAGGCCTGCCCCGACCTGTTGCCCTACACCATGGGCCGTCTGAGCGGTTGGCGTGATCTTGTCGCAGCGGTGGCCAAGGTGCGCGCCATGATGGGCATCACCGCGTCTGCCTGGGAAGAGGCAATGCGCGTCATGGGTGCCGAAACCGCCGCGATCACCGTGGCCGCGATGTTGCAACGGTTTGACCGGATCGCCAATCCCGGCGGCTATCTGCGGGCCTTGTCTGCCAAAGCGGCGGTGGGTGGGTTTTCACCCGGCCCAATGGTCATGGCGCTGCTTCGGTAAAGTTGACAGCTGTCAACTTTTCGGTGGGGTCTGACAAGCTGCGTGGCGATAGTTGACAGCTGTCAACTATCGGGTCGCAAAGCGGTATGGGTTGGGCCGGCACGACACTCGGGCAGAGCGGAGGCGTGGGGCATTGGCCGCAATCTGGCGCGTATGTTTGCGAAAACGGCCCGTTGTGTTTCAATAGTTAACGATATCAGGTGTTTGTGGAAAATCGTTCCTGACGCGACCACCCAACCGGACGTCAGAAATGACATGATAAGCAACGACCTGCGCCGGGCAAAAGGCGCGCAAGGAATGGCTTGCGCGCCTTTGGGGTCAGATGGGGTGATACCCCAGCGCCGCCCGAAAGCGGTTCTTGATATAGACGCCATCGCGCGGGGGCAGGGCGCGGGGCAGGTTTTCCGGCTTGATCTTGATCGTGGCCAGCGTCAGCCCGCTGCGGGCGGCGGCGCTTTGGCGCAGCGTGGCGACGTCTTCCATCGTGGTGATCCGGGCCGTTCTGGGGAACCCGCAGGCCGCCGCCACGGCGTCCAGTTCGATCCCGCGGCCAGCGTGGCTGATCTGCATGCCGGTTTCGCCAAAGTGACCGTTGTCCAACACGGCAATCGTCAGGTTCGGCGGGCGGCGCAGCGCGATGGTGGCCAGCGCGCCAAAGCCCATCAGGGATTCACCGTCGCCGGTGATCACCAGTACCGAGTGATCCGGTTTGGCAC
>JAUSPL010000654.1 GCA_030656535.1 Gemmobacter sp. | reverse complement strand
AGTTTCGCAACAATGAGAGCAGTCCCGCGACGAGCGAGTCGCAGCGGGTGCGAAGGACAGGATGGGAAAGGTGTATCGGCGATGAAGACGCAGGACCCTGAAAAAACCCGCCCGCCCGGCCCGCACCCCTCGGAAAGAGGAAACGAGGCAATGACGAGTGTGGCCGCACTGCATCCTGAACCTGCGCCGATCGTGGCTTGCACGATATCGCGCGATGTGCAGAATTTTGACCTTCTGATTGAGGACATGGAAGCCGAGCTTGGCGAAAGCTGGGGGGATCTGTCCTTTGATGACGCGCTGAGGTTCTTTGACCAACCCGATGCCACAACGCTGGAGTTCGTGGCCATCGCCGTGGATGGGGAAGACGAGGCCGACCTGAAGGTCATCGCAAGCATCGTGACCGCCGCACGGGACAAGGGCATAAAGGTGATCCTGATCGCCGATCAGATCAGCCCCTCTGCCTTGCATCAGTTGTTGCGCCTGGGCGCCGAGGATTTCGTGCCCTACCCCCTGCCCGAAGGGTCGTTGCATGACGCGATTGCGCGGCTTCGTCGTCCTGAGCCCGCAGCAGCGGCCGCCAATGAACCGACGCAAGAACTGGCGACCCCGGCCTTCAAGCCCAAAGGTGACCGCGACGGCGTGGTGTTGCCGGTGCATGGGTTGGCAGGCGGGGTCGGATCGACCAGTTTTGCGGTCAACCTGGCGTGGGAACTTGCGACCGTCACCAAGACGGATGCCCCAAGGGTCTGTTTGCTGGATTTCGATTTTCAGTTCGGGTCGGTTTCCACCTTTCTGGATCTGCCCCGCCGCGAACAGGTTTTCGAGATCCTGTCCGACACCTCGGCTGTGGACAGCGAAGCCTTCGTTGCGGCCATGCTGACATTCAACGACAAGCTGCATGTGTTCACGGCGCCCAACGACATGCTGCCGCTGGACTTTGTCAACGCCGAAGACATCGGGCGTCTGCTGTCAATGGCGCGCGCAAACTTTGACTTTGTTATTGTCGACATGCCCAAGACCATCGTCCAATGGACGGAAACCGTGTTGAATCAGGCCCATGTGTACTTTGCGCTGCTGGAGCTGGATATGCGCTGCGCCCAAAACGCATTGCGGCTGGTACGGGCGCTGAAGGCCGAGGATCTTCCCCACGAAAAGCTGCGTTTCGGGCTGAACCGGTCGCCCAAATTCACCGACCTATCGGGCAAGGCGCGCGCAAAACGTATGGCCGAAAGCCTGTCGATTGCCCTGGAATTGATGCTGCCTGATGGCGGGGGTCAAGTGACACAGGCCAACGACCACGGTCTGCCGCTGGCGGAAACCGCCGCCAAGAACCCACTGCGCAAGGAAATTCAGAAGTTGGCCAAATCACTGCACGAACTGAACCGTGCCGTTGAAGCCGGTCGCACGTAAAAGGGGCACCAGATGTTTTCGCGCTATCGCAAATCGGCCACCGACACCGCCAACCGCACCGCAGCCCCAACCGCGCCCGCACAGGTCGCCAATGCTGCGCCTGCGCAAGCCCCAGCACGATCCACGATGATGTCTGCGCGCCCTGCCGCCCCGGCGTCCAAGGCCCCCGCGCAGGCGGCCATCGGCGACAAGGAAAAGAAGCGCAAGGAACGCCTGAGCGAACTCAAGGTCGAATTGCACAAGCGGCTTTTGGAAAACCTGAACCTTTCTGCGCTGGAACACGCGGCCGAATCCAGCCTTCGTGCGGAAATCACCGACATCGCCAACGAGGCGTTGGAGGAAATGAATTTCGTCATGAACAAGGACGAGCGCACGACCCTGTATCAGGAACTCTATGATGAGGTGATGGGCCTGGGCCCCATCGAGCCGTTGTTGAAGGACGATACCGTCAACGATATTCTCATCAACGGACCCCAACGCATTTTTGTCGAGCGCGGCGGCAAGCTGACCCTGACCGACATCACCTTCAAGGATGAAAAGCACCTGCTGCGGATCATCGACAAGATCGTGTCCGCCGTGGGGCGCCGGGTCGACGAATCCAACCCCTATGTTGACGCGCGTCTGGCTGACGGCTCGCGCTTCAACGCGATGGTGCCTCCGGTTGCGGTTGACGGGTCGCTGGTCTCCATCCGAAAATTCAAGAAAGAAAAGCTGAAGATCGAAGATCTTGTTCAGTTTGGTGCCTTTACCGAGGAAATGGCCGCCTATCTTCAGGCCGCAGTGTCGACCCGGCTCAACATCATCGTGTCAGGTGGCACCGGGTCGGGGAAAACGACCACGCTGAACGCGCTGTCGTCGTTTATCGACAACCACGAACGCGTGCTGACCATCGAAGATACGGCCGAACTTCAGCTCCAGCAGATCCACGTTGGCCGGATGGAAAGCCGCCCCGCCAACGTCGAGGGAAAGGGCGCCGTAACCCAGCGCGACTGCTTGCGCAACGCGCTGCGGATGCGCCCGGACCGCATCATCGTGGGTGAAACCCGCGGCGAGGAAGTGATCGACATGTTGCAGGCCATGAACACCGGCCACGACGGGTCCATGACGACGATTCACGCCAACAACCCGCGCGACGGCATTTCACGTCTGGAAAACATGGTCGCGATGGCAGGTATTGAAATGCCGTTGAAAGCCGTGCGCGCCCAGATCGCAAGCGCCGTCAACCTGATCGTGCAGGCCAGCCGCCTGCAGGACGGCTCGCGCCGGATGACGTCGATCACCGAAATCACCGGGATGGAAGGCGAGGTTATCTCGATGCAGGAAATCTTCCGCTACGAACGGCTTGGCATGGCACCGGATGGCAAGATCATCGGGAGATTCAATGCGACCGGCGTGCGCTCTGCCTATTCCGACCGTTTCCGTCAGTGGGGCTATGACCTGCCGGCGTCGATCTACGAACCCCTTCCGTAAGGACATCCCATGCAGATCAACCCATCCATCCTGATATACGGCCTGATCTTCGCCGGGGTCCTGTTGTTGGTCGAAGGCCTGTACCTGACGGTCTTTGGAAAATCCATCAGCCTGAACAGCAAGGTAAGCCGCAGGCTTGCCCTGATGGAAAAAGGTGGAAGCCGCGAAAAGGTTCTGGAACAGCTCCGCAAGGAAATGTCCCAGCATATGAACGCCAAGTCGATCCCGCTGTATTCCATTCTGGCCGAAAAGGCTCAAAAGGCCAACATCGCCTTTTCGCCGATGGCGCTGATTGG
>JAUSPL010000653.1 GCA_030656535.1 Gemmobacter sp. | reverse complement strand
TGAACCGCTTCTCGGCCCTTAGAACGGCCGAGATCGTTCGCGTGGCCTGATGCTGACGGGGAAAGGGGCCATCATGCCTCAGGCGTGAGTTACGCAACAACGCCTCACGGTGACCGAACTGTTCGCCGGAGCCACAATAAGAGTTCCGATGATGCTCGATACGGTCGCCGCTGCAGCTATCGGACGAAAGGGCAATGCCCGGGCCGCCTTCAGGGCGCCGCGAGACCTGACCCAACGCGAGTTCCTGTTGCCGATCACAGGGGGTAAGGAGGCGAGCCTGGACATATGGATGACCGCATCCGACGCACCCGCGATGCCTTCAATGCGTCGGCGCCGCGCTGCTGGATGAATCGAAGGGCCCGAGGACGCGGTCTGCTCGCGATGGCGGCGAAACGGCGGGATGCGAACGACATCGTGTCGTTCGCATTCGTGACGGCGACTGGTCTGCAAGCGACCTCAAGTTCGTTTACACAAGCGGTCCGGCAACAGATGCCAGCACGCGACACTGGCGTCGTTCCGACCCCGCCTGTAAGATCCCGTTAAAGGCCCGTTCAACGCCGCTCCACGAAAATCGTTCTGCTGCAGGTTTGGTTGTCAAACTCTGCAGGTTTGGCTGTCACGCCACAACACAAACTATTGTTTGACACCAATACCTGCAGGACCCGCGATGATCGGCGAAGACCTGCGATGGGCCAATGAATCAAAGGGCTTAGGCCGGAAATGGGGCCGGTGTGCTGGCGGATGCGTACGTCTTGCAGGTGGCCCGGAATTGGGCGGATTGAAGCCATATGGCGCCTGGAGCGTCAATCCAAGGGCTGACGCCGGGCACCGTTTAAACCCCTGACAAGACGTCACTTTACCGCCAAACCGCCCCCTCTGCCGCGCCGAAGCGGAGGGTCAGACCCGCTCCGAACATGCAAATCGGGCCGCAAGTTCGGTTTTCCAGTTGCATGTTCGGCAAGCCATTGAAATCCGGCCTATTATCTGACTGCCGCTTGCCACCCTCCCGGACCGAACATGCAACTGGTTTTTCCTCACCGCCCGCTGATCAGCAGCTCGGCGACCGGACCGGAGCCTGCGCCTTTGGCAATCGTGTAGGTCGTCCTGACCTCTTCGATCTGCGCCCAGGCGAACATCTGCCGGATCTCGGGGATGTCATTGATCGACATCAGGAAACGCCCCTGGATCGCCGCCAGCCGGTCGGCCATCCGCTGGAAATCGGCACGCGCGAACATCGCCTTGCCGTAGTCGGACTCGCAGCCCCAATAGGGTGGATCGAGGTAGAACAGCGTGTCCGGCCCGTCATACCGCCGGATGAAATCCGACCAGTCCAGACACTCGATCACCACACCGGCGAGACGGCTGTGCAGATCCTCCAGCATCGGCTCCAGCGTGGACAGGTTGAAGCGACCTGGGCGATCCTTGGCGACGCCGAAATTGCGGCCCGACACCTTGCCGCCAAACGCCGTGCGCTGCAGGTACAAGAACCGCGCGGCGCGTTCGAGGTCGGTCAGCGTGTCGGGGTTGGTCGCCACCAGGCGCTCAAACTCGGCCCGGGTGGTCAGCTGAAACCGCAGCGTGTCCAGGAACTGCGGATAGTGCCGCTGCAAGATGCGGAACAGATTGGCGATGTCGCGGCCCCGGTCATTGATGACCTCGGCCCGGGGCCGGGCCGCGCGGCGCAAGAAGATCCCGCCCATGCCGACAAAGGGCTCGGCGTAGGTGGTGCAGGGCGTTGCATCGAGCCGGGCGCAGATGCGCTTGGCCAGGTTGCGTTTTCCGCCCAGCCAGGGGGCGACGGGGAGTGTAGGTTCAACGGGTCGTAAATCGATGTTCAAGGGGGCGTTCCTGCTGCTTGGGGGAAGCATGAACATATCATGAACAAAGAAGAAAATCATAGGGTTTTGTGCTGTCAGAAGCCCTGAGCAAACCCTTACACTTGTTGACTATCCCAACGTAGAAACAGTCTCCGTGCTGTCTTGGACAATCGCGCCCGTCAGTGACAGCAAGCCCTTTCGCATCAACTTGAATGCGCCGGGATCGAAATGCGAAGCAGGGTGGCGCCTTCAGTCGGGCCAGCCTGGATCATTTTATTCCCGGCCTCAGAGCGCCGCACGACATCAAACTGGGACAAGGGTTGCGCATCAGCAGCCAGGCCGAAACGCGCGGTACCGCTGAGCAGAATATCGAACTCATCCGCCGTCCGACTTTGTGAAGACGACAGGGTCTGTCCGGCCTCCAGATCGATCCGTCGAAGCACAGCATTGACGGTTGCAAGTTCGCCACCGCGTAAACCCTCAAGGTCATTGACGAAGATTTCCGGTCTCTCGGCGGCCATCAGATGCGGGCGCAAATAAAGGTTCAGGACCAAGGCCTCTGACGGACCGTCGCCCGTGCCACCGTGAAGGATGCCGCCCGGGATGACATACAGATCACCCGGACCAAAGCGTTTGGGACCGTCGGGGAACTCCATCGCCATATGTCCCTGCAACACGATGCCAGCCTGCAGTTCAGGGTGCTCGTGCAGGTCATAGCCTTCGCCCCCTGCGCAATAACGATGTAAAGCGACGTGGCAGGTTTCATAGGAAACCTGTTTGCGCATATGGCCGGGATGACATTCAACTTCGTCTTCAAGGATCCACTCGATCGTGGTGATGCCGATTCCAGTTCCGCCAATCCAAGGCTTTGATCGTGACAAATTTTACGCCATTTGCCTTCCGGTTTGCGCTGGCAAACCGATCCTTTCATGGCATGCAAATCCAAGAAAAATGTACTCGGATTCTTCTTAGACACAAGAAGCTTTGTCGGAACGAAGAGGTACTACTGCAGAAATAGCCTACGGGGATTAATTTCGTGAATCCAGCACGCTAGATGGAGCGTATAAGCAGCCCCACCCCCATGAAACGAGAACGAGTCCTGACCGTAGACAAATACAAATAAAACCAATAAGATTGTTAGATATATATCGGTTAGGGACGGCGGTTCCCCGTATCGATTTCGGGCGACGGATGTTCTGTGCCCGGACGCCTTTGGCTTGTTGCCGCGAAAGGCACCACGATGACATCACCGACTCTGACCGGATTTTCGCCCAGCT
>JAUSPL010000652.1 GCA_030656535.1 Gemmobacter sp. | reverse complement strand
GGAAAAGAGGCCCCGGCCAAGGCAATTCCGCACATCATCGCCGCGATGCGGGCCATCGACCCCGATGGTGAATGGTATTCGCTGGGCCAGATTGGCCAGTATATCACGCAAGGCGCGCCGGACTTTGATACCCGAACCTACGGGTCGGCCAAGCTGTCGGATCTTGTCCGCAAGCTGCCCCGGTTTGAGGTCAAGCAGGGGCCAGGCGGCCAATTGCTGGCGCGGGACGTGACCTGAGCAAGGCGTTGCCACGGGTCCCGTCGATCCCGGTCGCAATCCATCCCGGGCCTAGTCGATCTCGGTCGCACCCAGCATGCGGCCCAGTTCGACCGCATTGCGTGCGCCCATCTTGGTCAGAACGCGGCCGCGGTGCACTTCGACGGTGCGGATCGCTATGTCCAATGTGTCGGCGACCTGCTTGTTCAGCCATCCTTGCAGCATCAACCGCATGACGTCCTTTTCCCGGACCGACAGCGTGGCCAGCCGGGCCTCCAGATCGGCCCGTGCACGCGCCGTTTCATGGATGCGCGCCCGGGCTTCCATCGCAGCCAGCGCAAGGTTGACGATGTGGTTGTCGTTGAAGGGTTTCTCGACGAAATCGAACGCACCGGCCTTGAGCGTCTGCACCGCCACCGGCACATCTGCATGGCCCGTCAGAAAAATCACCGGCACCTCTTCGCCTGACAATCGCAGGCGGTCGAACACGTCGGGGCCGGACATTCCGGCCATGCGCACGTCCAGCAAGATGCAGCCGCAATCATCAATCGGCATTGCAGCCAGAAAGGCTTCGCCCGACGCCCAGCCGACGGTCCTGATGCCACGCGACGCGAACAGGAACTCCAGCGCATCCCGGATGCTGTCCTCGTCATCGATGATATGGACGCTGGCGTTCATGCGGCCTCTTGCGGGGACAGGCGTTGGGCGGACGGCAGGGTTACGACGAACACCGTGCCGCGCCCTTCGGCCGCGTGGTGGGTCAACTGCCCACGGTGCATTTCGATGATCGACCGGCAGATGTTCAATCCCATCCCCATGCCATCCGGCTTGGTCGAGGAAAACGCGTCAAACAATTGCCCGGCGACAGCGGGGTCTATGCCCGAGCCCATATCGGCGACTTCGATGACCGCACCGCCATCGGGGGTTGGCCGCAGCGATACCGTCAGCTTGTCTCCGGGCTGGGGGGATTGGCCCATTGCTTCCATGCCGTTGCGGATCAGATTGATCAGCACCTGTTCCAGCAAGATGGCATCGGCCAGGATCGGGGGTACCGGGGTGATGTCCGTCACGATGGCGATCCGGGCGTCGCGCGCGCCGACCGACAGGAACCCGACGGTTTCCGCGATCACATGTGCCAGCGACACTTCGGTAAACTGCGGCGCGCGCTTTTTGACAAAGTCCTGAATTCTGCGGATGATCTGACCGGCCCGGCTGGCCTGCTGCGCAAGTTTCTCCAGGGCGGGTGTCAGTTTGGCCGGATCGGCCTGGCCTTCTCGCAGCAGGTTCAGGGACCCGGCGGCATAACTTGCGATCGCCCCAAGCGGTTGGTTCAGTTCATGCGCAAGCGTGGACGCCATTTCCCCCAGCGTAACCAGCCGCCCGGTGCGCGCAAGGTTGTCATCTTGTTCCTTTGACAGCCGCGCGGCACGCTTGGTTTCTGTCACATCGATCACTGATCCCATCCATCCGATATGCGCGCCGCGCGCATCGATCAGCGGCGCATCATAGACCTGTACGTCGATTTCCCGGCCGTCGGAATGGCGAAAGCGGGTTTCAAAGCTTTGGGCGCGGGCCCCACCCTCGCTCAGGGCCTTTTGTCGGGCCAGTGTCTGGGGCAACTGGTCAGGGGCCCAATAGGGCATCGGTTGTTGTCGCCCGACCAGGTCGGTGCGGTCAAACCCGACCAGATTGCAAAACGCCGAGTTGACGTACAACACCCTGCCTTCGGTGTCCTTGGCGCGCAGGCCGACAGTCAGACTGTCCTCCATCGAGCGGCGAAAAGCCATTTCGCCTTGCAGCCGCAGTTCGGCCCGGCGGCGGCGGGCGGCGTTGCGAAATACCGTCAGAAGGGCAAGAATGGCAAAGGCAGACAGCCCGATGATGGCGACCAGCAACGGGGTATTGCCGAACCGTGCGGGTTGGACATAGGCCGCTATGCGCAACGCCATGCCGCGCAGGGGCGGGTCAAAGCTGATCGCATGTCGTGGGGCGCCCGGTTCCGGCGCACGGCGCGCGCGGGCGGCCTGAACCGTTCCGCCGCTGTCGACAATCTCGACCGCGTATTGTTCGGCGATCCACCACGGAACGTGGCGCTCCATCAACTAGGGCAACGACAGCGTCGAGGACACCACTCCGCCGCCTTCGGACACCCGAACCGCCATGCGCACCGTGGCATCCGGCGCGACATTGCCATAGATCGGGCGGGCCGAGGCGGCGCTGGCGGGCAGCGGCTGTGGCACCTCGCCCAGTGCCGCGATATCGGCGGGCGTCAGAACAGGGGGGACTGAAACCGTCACCGAACCTTCGGCGTCTTGCAACATCACGGCCAGCACCTCGGGGTTGTTGGCCACGTGCAGCCGTGCGCGGGCGGCAAGTGTGGACTGCGATGTGCCGGTCGCGGCTTCCAGCGCCAACCGGACCAGCATGTCTTCATCGACGGCCATCTGAAAGCGCAGGGTCTGTTCCACCCATAGGGCGTCTGTGGCCAACTTGGTGCGCAGGCGGTCAGTTTCGTCGCGGTTCACGGCCCAGATAAGGGCCCCCACCAGCGCCAGAATCGCCACGATCGCCACCAACGGCACCAGAGACAGCAGATCGACGCGGCCAACACCCGCGCCCATTCCGCCGGCCCAAGGCTCGTGTGGTTGATCTTGTCGCTGTGACACCGCGCGGACCCCCGGAAAAGCGCACCATATGCATGGGCTGAGACGTCGTATTGTGGAAACCCACAATAGCGGCAGCCGCCGCAACGTGGCAAGCAATGCCCATTCCGCCGAGGAGGGCGGGTCAAGGAGGATATACCATGTTGAACCGTCGTTCGTTTGCCCGGCTTGCCGGGGCAGCTGCGCTTGCCATGTCCGTGGCGATGCCCGCATTTGCAGAGCCGGTCGTGATAAAGTTCAGCCACGTCGTCGCACCGGATACCCCCAAGGGCAAGGGTGCAGAAAAGTTCAAGGAACTGGCCGAACAATACACCAACGGGGCCGTGAAGGTCGAAGTCTACCCCAACAGCCAGCTGTACAAGGACAAGGAAGAAATGGAGGCCCTACAACTGGGCGCCGTTCAGATGCTTGCTCCGTCGCTTGCAAAGTTCGGTCCGCTGGGCGTGCAGCAGTTCGAACTGTTTGACCTGCCGTTCTTGATGAGCGGCTATGATGATCTGCGCAAGATCACCGACGGCGATATCGGCAAGGACCTGTTTGCCTTGCTGGAAGACAAGGGCATCAAGGGGTTGGCCTATTGGGACAACGCCTTCAAGATCATGTCCGCCAACAGCCCGCTGCACACGCCCGACGATTTTCTGGGTCTGAAAATGCGCATTCAGTCGTCGAAGATCCTGGAAGCCCAGATGCAGGCGCTGGGTGCGGTTCCGCAGGTGATGGCGTTCTCCGAGGTGTATCAGGCACTGCAGACCGGCGTTGTGGATGGCACCGAAAACCCGCCGTCAAACATGTACACCCAGAAGATGCACGAAGTGCAAAAGCACGCCACGATGTCGAACCATGGCTATCTTGGCTATGCGGTGATCGTGAACAAGACGTTCTGGGACGGTCTTGACCCCGCCGTGCGCGAGCAACTGGACAAGGCGATGGCCGAGGCCACCGTTTATGCCAACTCGATCGCCAAGGACGAAAACGACACGGCGCTGGCCGCGATGAAGGCTGCCGGCAAGACCGAGTTCCACGAACTGACGGCCGAAGAACGCGCCGAATGGGCAACCGCATTGCAACCAGTCCAGGACCAGATGTCCGGCCGCATCGGTGCTGATCTGTTGACGCAGGTCAACGCAGCACTGGGCAACTAAGCCGGGGGGCGCAGCCCCAACCGCCCAAAGCCCGTCCGGGCGCGCGTAGGTCAGCTTGCGCGCGCCCTTTTTTTCGCGCGAAAAGGAGAACCCCTTGCCGCTTCGCATCCTTGATCGGTTGGAAGAGATCCTGATCATCACCTTGATGGCCTTGGCCGTGGTGTTGATCTTTGTCGCCGTGCTCCACCGTTTTTCGATCGGCGTGGCCGCTGATCTTGTCGGATATGGCCGCGCCCACGATATGCCCGTCCTGACTGACTGGGCGAGGTCCGCCTTTCGTACGATCAACAGCCTGCGCCTGACATGGGCACAAGAAGCTTGCATCTTCTTGTTCGTCTGGATGGCCAAATTCGGCGCGGCATATGGCGTGCGGACGGGCATCCATGTCGGTGTGGATGTGCTGGTTGAACGACTGGCCCCCGGCCCGCGTCATGTGATGACGATCATTGCGATGGCGGGTGGCATTCTGTTCACGGCGATACTGGTCTGGATCGGCACCGATTTCGTCTGGCACGTCAAGCTGGGCGGGCAGACGACACCTGACTTGGAACTGCCGTCGTGGATTGTCTATCTGGCGGTCCCGCTTGGGTCGGCCCTGATGTGTTTTCGCTTTGTTCAGGCGCTGATCAAATACCTGAAGACCGGAGAAATCGCCCACCACGACCACGGCGCTGTCGAAGGCCTTGATGACGAAGCCGATGATTTGTCCAAGGGAGGCCACGCATGACCGTCGCGATCATTTTCCTGATCCTTGCGATCTTGCTGATTACCGGAATGCCGGTGTCCATTGCGCTGGGACTGACGGTGTTCTCCTTCCTGTTCACCTTCACCACAATCCCGCTGGATGCCATTGCGCTGAAATTGTTCACCGGGATTGAAAAGTTCGAGATCATGGCGATCCCGTTCT
>JAUSPL010000651.1 GCA_030656535.1 Gemmobacter sp. | reverse complement strand
GTGCCGCCGTCTGGAAGCAGATCGACCGCTTCTCCTCATCCGTCCAAAGCCGCTTCGTCCGACGCGCCACGCCATCACCATAGTGTCCACTATCAATGGTGGACACTATCCCGCACTCTCACCCAGCGGCAGTGCGGTCAGGCCGGACGCTTACGTATTTCACCGCCTTCTTGCGTGACTTCCGACCGGGGATACAGACCTCTATTCCCTTGTCTTTCAACGCTTCTCTGAACCAATCGGCGTCATAGCCTCTGTCGGCCACAAGCCAACCCGCCTTCGGCATGCTGCCCAGCGGCGCCGCCGCGCCGGTGTAATCACTCACCGGACCGGCCAACATGTAGAACCCGATTGGCCGCCCCTTGGCGTCGGCAACCGCGTGCAACCTGGTGTTCATACCACCTTTGGTTCGCCCGATTTGGCGCCCGCGCCCCCCTTTTTCACCCGCAGGCTCGATGCCGTGCGGTGTGCCTTGAGATACTTGCAGGGCATGCTCGAACCAATGGCGCATGGACCCTCGCGTCGATCATGATCGTCTTGTGCTCGGCACTTTCGGCGGCCAGGCCCACCATGATCCGGGCGAAGACGCCGTTGTCGCTCCAACGTTTCCAACGGTTGTAGAGGGTCTTGGCAGGGCCGAATTCCTTCGGCGCATCACACCAGCGCAATCCGTAGCGATTGATGAAGATTATGCCGCTGAGGACACGGCGATCATCGACGCGGGGCTTGCCATGGCTCTTGGGGAAAAACGGTTTGAGGCGCTCCATCTGAGCGTCCGTCAGCCAGAAAAGGTTGCTCATCGATCAGGACTCCTTGCTGAGCCTGAATAATGCCAAGAGCCTGAAATCAATGGGTCTGGAGCCTGGCAGCTGGAACGCAACGACGATCAACGCAGCGCCAGAAACCGTCGCAGGGTCGATAGCCACTCCAAATATTTGGAGACCGGCCAGATCAACTCAGAAAGACTTGAACAGAAAAACGGTCAAAGCACTCGCCACAAGTTGCCGCGCCGACGCTGGGTCGCAGTTGAAACAAGTTCTTTTCCGCCAAAATGCATGCAAAGCCCCTCGAAGATAGGAGTTTGTTTGGTCAATAGTACCGGAGAGTACAAGAAAAATTTAGACAAGTGCGCGGGCGGGGGTGGAGTAGTGAAGACCGGCGCGCAATTTTTCCCCCACCCCCCCCCCATCGAAACACCCCCCCGCCCCCGTTGGGGAGGGGGGCGCTAGCCCTGGCGATGGTCTGGACCTTGGTATCGACCGGGCGCAGCCTGCGGTCGGCTCAGGCAGGCACCGGACAGGCGGCAAAGCGGGCGTGGGGACGCGATGGCGTTACCGGCTGGCACCTTGGCCCCAAGACAGGGCGCGACCGCCCCGCCACGGTCATTCCGGGCGGGGCAGTCAATCAGGCCGCGCCGTGATGCACTTTGCCAGTGGCGGCGACCAGCACGCGGCCACGATACAACCAGTCAAGGCTGAGGCCTGTCTCGCTGCAAAGCGTCATCACCTCATCAGACGGGCCGCCGTCAGTGTCGAACAGCGATGCGGGTGGAGTGCGCCCGATGGTTTCGCAGAACACCTCGGCTCGGGCGGTCGGGGTCTGCGTGGACTGAGCATTAAGCGCCGCCCTTGCGGCGAAGTCGTTGATGATGGTCTGAGGACTGGTAATCATGGTTCACCTTTTCCTTGACGGTGTGACCGGCCAGAGGGTGCCGAACCGGGAAAACAGAATGGTATCCGGGGGGGGTATGTGAGCCAGATTGTGAGGCGAAATGTGGGTCGATCGACTTCCATCCCAGATTATGCAATATATTTCAATAACTTGTGTGGATTTATTGGCGGATGGAATGGGGCTGAGGTCGAACCTTCTCTGTCATCACTCCGTCCGTCATGTGACTGACGAGCGGCGTCAGTTGGAACGGTAAGTACCTTAGAACACAAAGAAATCGGCGTTTGTCAGCGCCAAACCAGCGGTAAGAGTGGCAAAATGGATGCGCGTGGCGCCTCCCACCCCATCACTGTCATAGTGCAATCGGCCTGTATCCGTTTCGTAGATAATCCGGTCCGATGCGGTCGCAGCTTGGCCTGACGCGCTAGCGGCAAATGCACTCGCTGCTAGAGTACCGGTTGTTAGCCCAAGGAAGATGGCATCATCCAGACTGATGATATCGTCCACGACGTTGAAGTCAGTGATCTGGTCGATGTTGCCAACACCAAGCGCAGTATTGAAGACAAATGTGTCATTCCCCGCGCCGCCGATCAGGATGTCGTTGGCCAGCCCGCCGTTGAGCACGTTGTTTCCAGCGTTGCCGGTCAGCCGGTTCGCCAGCGCGTTGCCGGTGCCGTTGATGTTGGCCGTGCCGGTCAGCACCAGGTTCTCGACAAAGCGCACCCCGGCATAAGCGTCGAGGTTGAAGGTCACCGAACTCTGGACCGTGTCGATGCCGCCCGCGTCGATGGTGCTGGCAGTCGTCGTGGTCTCGAATACCCGGTCTCTGGTCGAGTCGACGACATAGGTATCGTTCCCCGCGCCGCCGATCAGGATGTCGTTGCCCAGCCCGCCGTTGAGCGTATCGCTGCCGCTGCCGCCGTTCAGGGTATCCGCGCCATCCCCGCCAAAGATCAGGTCGGGTCCGCGCATCCCGTGCAGACGGTTCGCGCCATCCGTTCCCCGGATGGTGTCCTGCCCGTCGCCCGTGACGGCGTTCTCGAAGGCGGTCATCAGGGTGACCCAGGCCATGCCCGCCACCTGCACGATCTGGCCTGCCGCCAGATCAAGCAGGATATTGCCCGTGACCGCCGCAAAGTTCAGCCAGTCCACGCCGCCACTGGTATCGCTGATCGTGCCGCGTCCGGCCTCGAACCCGCGCATCGCAAGGTATTCGTCGGTGAAGTGATACACGTTGTCAACCGACGCCGCCGACCCGTAAATGTCGATCGCGGCCGCCCGGACGGTGGTCGGCTCACCGGCCACGCGATCAAAGACCGTCACCGTCCAGGTGCCGGCCGACATCTCGCCCCGAAGCCCCTCGACCCCGTAGTACCATTGCACGTCGGTCGAAACGCCCCAGTTGTCAGGATTGGGCACTGCCGCCCTGATCTCTGTGCCCGACGCCGAGGTCAGCAGTACCTCGAGGTCGTCCACGCTTTCGGACGCGAAGCTCAGGTAAACGGCGACATGATCGATCTCGACATCGTCGCTGATCGTGAAGGTGGTGGAAAAGCCTACCCCCGTGGCATCCGGCAGCACGGTGTCGGCAAAGTCGTCGATATCCGACAGCACCACCACCTCGTTGGCGCTGGTCTGGGCCGCGCCGAACAGATGCCAGATCTCGGCCATGCGCACGGCATTGTACGCGTTGACCATGCCATAGCCGTAGTTGGTATGCAGGTGATAGCCGCCGCCGTTCCAGGTGCTGGCGCCGTTCACCTGCCAGACCCCGTCCTCGACCGACGACGGCCCCGCGCCGAAGCCGCTGCCCGTCAGCGTGGCCGAGGCGGCAAGGATGTCCTGCACGTCGCGCCAGCCAAGGCCGGGGCCCGCCTGTAGCATCAGGGCCACCACCCCCGACACGACCGGGGCCGAGGCCGATGTGCCGCTGAATCGGCTGGTATATTCGGTGGCAT
>JAUSPL010000650.1 GCA_030656535.1 Gemmobacter sp. | reverse complement strand
GCAAGCCGATGGTACTGGGCATCGTCATCAACCGCATCTTTGGCGAGGTTCTGGACAATTTCATCCTGATCGCGATTCCGCTGTTTGTGTTGATGGCGCGATTCCTGTCCGACAGCGGCGTAACGGATCGAATGTTCGAAGCGCTGCGTCTGTTGATGGCGCGGGTGACGGGCGGGCTTGGGCTTGCGGTGGTGTTCATCTCGATCTTGCTTGCGGCAACGACCGGGATCATCGGGGCGTCCATCACGGTGATGGGTGTCATGGCGCTCAAGCCCATGCTGCAGTATGGATACTCGAAACAACTGACGACCGGGGTGATCGCTGCATCCGGGTGTCTTGGGATCCTTATCCCGCCGTCCATCATGTTGATCCTGATGTCGTCGAACTCTTCCCTGTCCGTAGGCGAGCTGTTTGCTGGCGCCATGGTGCCGGGGATTGTGTTGGGGCTGTCGTACGCAGGCTATGTCGCCATCGTGGCGTTTTTCCGTCCTGATCTGGCCCCGGCCGTCAAGCTGGAAGAAAAGATCAGCCGCGGTGCCCTGTTTCGCATGTTGGCGCTGGAGGCCGTGCCGCCACTGGTGCTGATCCTGGGGATTCTGGGCACCATGCTGGCAGGGATCGCGACCGCGACAGAAGCGTCGGCCATCGGTGCTGCGCTGGCACTGGGCATCGTCATCATGCGTGGACGGTTTGAATGGTCGACCTTCGTCAGCGCACTGCACGAAACGGCCCGGACCTCTGCGATGATTCTGTTCATTGTGGTGGGGGCTACGGCATTCACCGGGGTGTTCAACATCACCGGCGGCCTGCGTGCGTCGCAAGATCTGATGCGTGGGCTCGACATGGAGCCCTGGATGCTGATCACCGTCATGATGTTCATCGTATTCATAATGGGCATGTTTCTGGACTGGACCGGGATTGTGCTTCTGTCCTTCCCGATCTTCCTACCGATCGTGCAGGAAATGGGCATCAACCAGTTGTGGTTCGTCGTGTTGATGGCCGTGGTGCTGCAGACCAGCTTTTTGACACCGCCGTTCGGCTATGCGCTGTTTTATCTCCGTGCGCTGGCCCCAAAAGAGGTCAAGACATCCGACATCATTCTGGGTGTTTTGCCGTTCATTGCCCTGATCGTGATAATGGCGCTGTGCATTGCCGCGTTCCCGCAGCTGGTCACCTGGCTGCCAGACACACTTTACAAAAATAACTGACCCTGAGGAGGACACTATGAAACTCAAAGCAACCATTCTGGCCACCAGCGCGCTGATCAGCGTTCTGGCAACGCCCGTGCTGGCTCAGCAAAGCTGGACCATGACCACGGTTTGGCCCGCGTCGCTGGAACTGATCGAGATGGACCGGAAGTTTGTCGATCTTGCCAACAAGCTGACCGGCGATGACCTGAAGATCGAATTGTTTGACGGCGGCAGCCTTGTCCCTGCGGGCGAGGTTTTCGGTGCTGTCGAAACCGGCACTGTTCAGGCCGGGGCTGATTGGCCGGGCTATTGGGCCGGGCGCGATGCTGCGTTTTCGCCATTGGCGACCCATGCCAGCCTGTTCAACGCCGTTGACTATGTGAACTGGATTCAGCAGTGGGGCGGCAAGGACCTGTACAATGAGGTCTATGGTCGGTTCGGCATGGTCTATCTGCCCTACGGCGTGACAAACAATGAATCGGGCTTCCGCACCAACAAGAAGATCGAGACGGTGGCCGACCTCCAGGGGATGCGTCTGCGTCTGTCGGGGCTGGAGCAGGGCAAGTTGCTGACCCAGCTGGGCGGCAGTCAGGTTTCGATGGCTGGTGGTGAAATCTATCAGTCGCTTGAGCGCGGTGTGATTGACGGGGCAGAGTTTTCGACCCCGAACGTCGATTACTCGGGTGGCTTCCATCAGGTCACGAAATTCTGGGCAACCCCGGGCTGGCACCAGTCGTCGTCGGTCTTTGGCGTGATGATCAACAAGGCGTCCTGGGATGCCCTGAGCCCCGAAGTTCAGGAAAAGCTGGAAATCGCTGCGGATGCCACGATGTTGTGGTCGCTGTCGTTCACCGAAAAGCGCGCGAACGATGCCTATGGTCAGTTCAAGGAAGCGGGCACAACGATCACCCGCTACGACGACGCGACGTTGGCGACCATTCAGGAAATGGCTAATGCGACCATCGAAGAAGTCGCCTGCGCCAACCCGACCTCGGCCAAGGTCTACCTGAGCCAGCTTGAATACCTTGCAGATTACTCGAACTGGCGCGACGCTTCGGCCCCGTTCAATCTGGGTCGCACACCCAATGGTCCGGACGTGGAAAAGATCCGCGCTTGCGCAAAGTGATCGGGCTGATCGGGGTCGCTTGATCCTGGCTTTGCAACACTGACGATACGCCCGTGCGGGATCTCCGTGCGGGCGTAGCCTTATGGCGGAACAGCGCTATTTTTGGCGGATGCTGGCGCGACGGCATCGCACGGCAAGCCGTTGATATTGACTCGGAAAACGGAACCCACCATCATCCATTCAAAATCAGGGGGACGGAAATGAGCGAGAAGACGTTGACGCGGATGGACCTGAGCGAGGCTGTGTTCCGCGAGGTCGGTCTGTCGCGGAATGAATCAGCGCAATTGGTGGAAACGGTGTTGCAGCATTTGTCCGATGCGCTGGTGTCCGGTGAGACCGTAAAAATCTCGTCTTTCGGCACCTTTGCTGTTCGCGGCAAGGCGGCCCGCGTGGGTCGCAACCCCAAGACCGGCGAAGAGGTGCCGATAAGCCCCCGCCGCGTTCTGTCGTTCAGGCCGTCACATCTGATGAAGGATCGGGTTGCTGCCGGGTCCAAAGACTGAGGGGCCCCGCGCGGATGGAAAAGTCGCCGGACGCCTTCCGCACGATCAGCGAAGTCGCAGATTTTCTTGAAACCCCGGCCCATGTGCTTCGGTTCTGGGAAACCAGGTTCCCGCAAGTCCGTCCGGTCAAGCGCGCCGGGGGACGCCGGTACTATCGCCCAAGCGACGTGGCGCTGTTGTCGGGTATCCGACAACTCTTGCACGATCAAGGCATGACGATTCGCGGCGTCCAAAAGATCCTGCGCGAACAAGGGGTTCGCCACGTTTGTGCGATTGGTGCGCCCGGTCAGGCGGTTGACGAGATCGCAGACTGGCCCGACGACAACGGCATGCTTAGCGGCGATATCGAGATTGAGGATAGGGCGGTTGATGCCGCGTCGGATGAAGATTCCGTTCTGGTGTCTGACGATCCGCACCCGGTTGCCCCGGTCGTTGTTGTGCCGTTCGGTGCCGTCGCTGTTGCTGTATCGGCGGATCAAGATGACCCTGCAGAGACCGAAACCGATGATGATGACGTGTTAGATGAAGCACCGCCCGAGGCCCAGGGCCTTGCTTCGTTCCGGACCGACGATCCCAACGACCACGCTGATGTGGTGCCAGTTCCGCCACGCGAAAGCCCCTTGGGGCCGGACAAGATGAATCAGGAAGACCTGTTTTTCGCCCCGCTGTCGGATGCGAGTCGGCCTTCGTCCAAGCCCGCCGATCCGGTCATATCTGAGGCGTCGGACGATCTGCTCACGGACGCGAGCACGGCCAACGATTCGGACGCGCCGCCCACGAACGCACCGGCACATTCCACTGATTCGCGAGGTTTGTATCCGGCGGACCCTGACTTTGATGACGTCGTGGCAGAGAGCTTTCTTTCAGCGGGCCCGGTGACAGACCAGATCTCGGACGAATCGCCCGATGCTTCCCTGGACACTCCGGATGAACCTTTGCCTGAAGTGCGGGACACCAGTGCTGTCAAAGGGTCCCAGCACGCGCCGACCCCTAGTGCGGTCATCGATGCTTCACCACCGTTGGAGAAGGCTGTGTCCACGCTGCCTGCGCGTGGGGATGGCGACTTTTCCGGCCCGACGCGCGGCATGCAGTTGCGCGGTATCGGGCCTGTACCCTTGCGCGAGCATCTGGAAGACCTTTCTGCGATCAAGGCAAGACTGGCGGATCTTCGCGCAAGGATGGCGCAGGCGACGCGGTCACGCAAAGCCTGACCCATGCGTTTTCGCCCTTGCTACGGCTCTGAATATCGCTATGTATCCCCCTCGTCGGGCCGTGGCGCAGCCTGGTTAGCGCGTCCGTCTGGGGGGCGGAAGGTCGTGAGTTCGAATCTCACCGGCCCGACCAACACCGATACCGCCCGCCTGCCATCCGGCAGCGCGGGCGGTATCGTTTTGTGACAGGGGGACGCGATGGCAGCGGGCAAGGGCGTTCTTCCGGCACAGGCGATCCGGGCATTGGTGGCGTCAGGCGCGATACGTCCTGCGGCGGCGCTGGCCGCAGGCCAGGTGCAACCCGCAAGCCTTGATCTGCGTCTGGGGCCGGTGGCTTACCGGGTGCGGGCGTCGTTTCTGGCCGGGCAGGGGCGCAGCGTCGCTGACAGAATCACCGAATTCGGGATGCACACGATAGATCTTGGTCCAGGCGCTGTGCTGGAAAAAGGATGCGTGTATGTCGTTCCGTTGATGGAGCACCTGGCGCTGCCCGATGGCACACAAGCCGTGGCCAACGCAAAAAGCTCGACCGGACGGCTGGATCTTCTGACGCGCACCATCATTGACGGCGGTGTCGAGTTTGACCGGATCCCGGCGGGCTATACCGGCCCCTTGTATGCCGAGATCTGTCCTCGGTCGTTTTCAGTGCTGGTGCGACCGGGTATGCGGCTCAATCAGATACGGTTCCGGCGCGGGCAGGCGGTTTTGAATGATGCGGCCTTGACCGCGTTGCATGAGCGGGTCGGGCTTGTGAATGGGACGCCGGTTATTTCAGATGGTCTGGGTTTTTCCGTGGATTTGCGGCCCCGGTCGGGTGACATGGTCGGGTGGCGGGCGAAACCGCACGCCGGGCTGATTGATCTGGACAGGATCGGGGCCTATGCGCCACAGGACTTTTGGGAAGAGGTCCGCGCGCAGGACGGCAGCATCATTCTGGATCCGGGCGCGTTCTATATTCTGGTGAGCCGCGAGGCAGTGACCATTCCGCCCGATCATGCCGCCGAAATGGCCCCCTATCTGGCGATGGTGGGTGAGTTCCGGGTTCATTATGCAGGCTTTTTCGACCCGGGGTTCGGCTGGGCTGAGGCCGGTGGGGCAGGCTCGCGGGGGGTGCTGGAGGTTCGCTGTCATGAAGCGCCGTTTGTGC
>JAUSPL010000649.1 GCA_030656535.1 Gemmobacter sp. | reverse complement strand
TTGCCGCTCTGCATCCGGAAATGATCCTTGGGACCCAGATGGAACGCCATATCGGCAAACGTTTGGGCATCCCCTGCGCTGTCATCTCGGCACCTGTGCATGTGCAGGACTTTCCGGCCCGCTATGCACCTCAGATGGGCTGGGAAGGTGCGAATGTCATTTTTGACACATGGGTGCATCCGCTGGTGATGGGCCTTGAGGAACACCTGTTGCACATGTTCCGCGACGATTTTGAATTCCATGACGAGGCCGGGGCTTCGCACCATGGCGGCAAGCACACGGCCCGCCCGGTTCTCGCCGAAGCCGCACCTGCAGATGCGACCGACGGGGGCTCGATGCCCCCCGAGGTCGCCCGGCCCCCCAAGGTCGCCCTGCCGCTCGAAACGGCGCAGGTCATCTGGCTATCCGACGCCGAAACCGAACTGAAAAAGATCCCGTTCTTCGTGCGCGGAAAAGCCCGCAGAAATACAGAAAAATACGCTCAGGGCAAAGGTGTCACAGCGATATCCGTCGAAACCCTGTATGAGGCAAAAGCCCATTATGCGCGCTGACACCCCCCTCACCGGAACGCGGGTCTGCTACAACATCGTTGTGGTCACACTGGACCAGCACGCAGCCGGCCCGGCCGCGCGCATCGCGCCGCGGCTGTCCAAGGACTTTCCCGGACTGAACGTGTCGATCCACGCTGCCGCAGAATGGGCCGAAAACCCTGCAGCCCTGGCGCAGTGCAAGGATGCCCTGGAGACCGCCGATATCGTCGTCGCCAATCTGATCTTCATCGAGGAACACATCAACGCCATCTTGCCAGACCTTGCCGCGGCACGTCCACGTGTCGATGCTTTCGTCGGGCTTATCGCCGACAGTGCCATTGTCCGGCTGACCAAGATGGGCGATCTTGATATGGCCAAACCCGCATCAGCCACGATGGCGCTCCTAAAAAAGCTGAAGCCCACCGCAAAGACCAGCGCCAACTCTGGCGAAAAGCAGATGTCGATGTTGCGCAGACTGCCAAAAATCCTGCGCTGGGTCCCTGGCAAAGCTCAGGACCTGCGCGCGTGGTTCTTGTCGATGCAATACTGGCTGGGCGGTTCGGACGACAATATCGAGCAGATGATCCGCTTTCTGATCGGTCGCTATTCCACGCGCAAGGAGTGGCGCGGGACAGAGTCCAAGGCACCTGTCGATTACCCGGATGTCGGGCTCTATCATCCCCGGATTGCCAACCGCATTTCCACCAGCCTGGCCGATCTTCCCCGACCAGCCGAGACCACGGCGACGGTCGGGCTGTTGGTGCTGCGCTCGTATGTGCTGGCTTCAGATACGGCCCACTACGACGCAGTGATCGCCGCCTTTGAATCTCGCGGTATTGCGTGCATTCCAGCGTTCGCCGGTGGGTTGGACGGGCGCCCGGCTATCGATGACTATTTCCGCTCTGCGCAGGGCACCAGAATCGACGCGATGGTGTCACTGACCGGCTTCAGCCTGGTTGGCGGCCCCGCCTACAACGACAGCCCCGCCGCCGTTGTGGCGCTCAGCGGGCTGGATGTGCCCTATATCGCCGCACACCCATTGGAATTCCAGACGCTTGGGCAATGGGCAAACGCCGGACAGGGCCTTGGCCCCATTGAAACCACGATGCTGATCGCCCTGCCCGAAATCGACGGCGCGACCAACCCGACCGTGTTTGCCGGGCGTCACGGCTTGGGCGGATGCCAGGGCTGCTCACACATGTGCACGGCCGCGCCCGACAGCCGTGCCATGGCACCCTGCACCGAACGTATCGCGTCGCTTGCAGAAAAGACCCTGCGGCTGGCAAGACTGCGCCAGACCTCGAATGTCGACAAAAAGGTGGGGATCGTTTTGTTCGGCTTTCCCCCGAATGCCGGGGCTGCTGGGACGGCGGCTTACCTGTCAGTCTTTGAAAGCCTGCACAACACCCTGACCGCCATGAAGGCGGACGGGTATACGCTTGATGTTCCTGCAACGGTCCAGGATCTGCGCGAGGCCGTTCTGCACGGGAACGCCGCATATCACGGCCAACCCGCGAATGTCGCTGCCCGTGTCGATGCCGATACGATCGTGCGTAACACGCCACCGCTGAAGGCAATCGAAGCAGTCTGGGGCCCCGCCCCCGGCAAGATACAAAGCGATGGCCGGCACGTATTCATCCTGGGCAAACAGTTCGGCAATATCTTTGTCGGCCTGCAGCCGACCTTTGGCTATGAAGGCGATCCGATGCGGTTGCTGTTCGAGCGTGGATTTGCGCCCACCCATGCATTCGTGCAGTTCTACCTTTGGCTGCGCAACACCTACAAGGTTGATGTTCTGCTGCATTTCGGGATGCATGGCGCGCTTGAGTTCATGCCTGGCAAGCAAGCAGGACTTGGCGCGCGCGACTGGCCGGATCGGCTGATTGGCGAAGTGCCGAATGTCTATCTCTACGCCGCGAACAACCCCTCTGAGGCAACGCTTGCCAAGCGTCGCAGCAACGCAATAACCATCACTCACCTTACGCCTCCGCTAGCGCAGGCAGGGCTTTACAAGGGTCTGGTCGAGTTGAAGGACAGCATGACCCGCTGGCGCGAAATGGCTCCGACTGCACACGAAAGGATCGAGTTGGAGCGCCTGATCGCCGAACAGGCCGCAGCAGTGGATATGGGCGGCCACCCCCCAGCCGTGCTCTGGCTGAAGCTTCTGGAGGCAGAGGACGCGTTGATCCCTGACGGCCTGCACGTAGTCGGACGCCCGATGAGCGCCGCTGCCCGGGCCGAGTATCTGGATCTTTTGCCCCCAATGGATGCAGCATCGCGTGCACGCATCGACGCGCAACTGGCCCAAGACACCGAAACTACCGGCATCTTGCGTGCCTTGTCGGGTCGGTTCATCGCGCCGGTTCCGGGCGGCGATCTGATCCGCAGCCCACAGATCTTGCCGACGGGCCGGAATATCCATGCGTTTGACCCATTCCGCATGCCAACCGAATTCGCCTTGCGCGACGGGGCAGAGCAGGCCAACCGCCTGCTGGCGGCACACCCAACACTGCCCAAATCCATTGCGCTGGTGCTTTGGGGGTCTGACAATATCAAATCCGACGGTGGCCCGCTCGGTCAGGCACTGGCGCTGATGGGCGCGCGCCCGCGATTTGACAGTTATGGCCGCTTGTGTGGGGCCGATCTGATCACGTTGTCAGAGCTGGGTCGGCCGCGCATTGACGTTCTGATGACGCTGTCGGGAGTATTTCGTGATCTTCTGCCGCTGCAAACCAAGATGCTGGCCGAGGCCGCCTACAAGTGTGCTATCGCGGATGAGCCCCTGTCCCAGAACTTCATTCGCGCGCATGCCTTGGCATATGCAGAAGAGATGGGCGTGGATATGGAAACCGCCTCGCTCAGGGTGTTTTCGAACGCCGAAGGCGCCTACGGATCGAACGTCAACCAACTGGTCGACAGCTCGGCATTCGGTGCCGAAGACGAACTTGCCGACGCGTATGAAGCACGCAAAAGCTTTGCCTATGGCCGTGACGGCAAGGCAGTCAAGAGTGCAGCCATACTGCAAAAGGCTCTGAAAAACGTCGATATTGCCTATCAGAACCTTGAATCGGTTGAACTGGGCGTGACTTCAGTGGACCACTACTTTGACACGCTGGGCGGTATCGCCCGGGCCGTCAAACGCCAGCGCGGCATCGATACCCCGGTTTACATCAGCGACCAGACCCGTGGCACCGGCAAGATCCGGACCCTGCGCGACCAGATCGCGCTGGAAAGCCGGTCACGGGTGCTCAACCCCAAGTTCTATGAAGGATTGCTCAAGCATGGGGCCGAAGGCGTACGTCAGATTGAATCCTTCGTCACCAACACCATGGGCTGGTCGGCAACAGCCGAAGCCGTTGAACCCTGGGTGTATCAGCGATTGTCAGAAACCTTTGTTCTGGACGAAGCGATGCGAAAACGAATGGCCAGTCTGAACCCAGTCGCATCAGCACGCATGGCAAACCGGCTGATCGAGGCCTCTGAACGGTCGTATTGGTCGCCAGACGTCGCGACACTCGCCGCCCTTCAGGTCGCCGCCGATGAACTGGAAGACCGTTTGGAAGGGGTTGCAGCAGAATGAGCGTGTCACCCGCCCACAGCGCGACAAGAACGACCCAAGACACCTCTTGCGCGGATATCCCTCAACAGATGAAAGGGGCGCACGCATGAGCCCACTTGACGCGATACCAAATCTCCGGGGCCTTGATGGCGAAGGCTCGGTGCAGGTGCATCAGGACGCTGACACCAAGATCGAGGGTGCCAAGGTTTTTTCCGTCTACGGCAAAGGCGGGATCGGAAAATCCACAACCTCCAGCAATCTTTCGGCCGCGTTTTCCATGATGGGAAAACGCGTCCTGCAGATCGGCTGCGACCCAAAGCATGACAGCACCTTCACGTTGACGGGGCGTTTGCAGGCCACCGTGATCGACATTTTGAAGGACGTTGATTTCCACGCAGAAGAGTTGCGTCCAGAAGACTACGTCGCCGTTGGATTCAATGGCGTGAAATGTGTTGAGGCAGGCGGGCCGCCGGCAGGCACCGGATGCGGCGGTTATGTCGTCGGCCAAACGGTCAAGCTGCTCAAGCAGCATCACATGCTGGAAGACACCGATGTGGTGATCTTTGACGTGCTGGGCGATGTCGTATGTGGCGGGTTCGCGGCACCCTTGCAGCACGCCGACCGCGCCGTGATCGTGACGGCCAATGACTTTGACAGCATCTACGCGATGAACCGCATCATTGCCGCGGTCCAGGCGAAGTCGGGCAACTACAAGGTGCGGTTGGCAGGATGCGTCGCCAACAGGTCGCGCGAAACAGACGAAGTGGATCGCTATTGCGCGCGGGTCGGTTTCAACCGGCTGGCACATATGCCCGACATCGACGCGATCCGCCGCAGCCGTCTCAAGAAGAAGACCCTGTTCGAGATGGACGACTCTGAAGACATCGTGATGGCCCGTGCCGAATACATGCGACTTGCGGACGTGTTGTGGCGTTCGGTGACTGGGACAGGGTCAACCCCGGCGCCGTTGCCGGACCGGGAAATATTTGAACTACTGGGGTTCGATTGATGGCCAACTATGCCGCAACGCGCGACCGTGTCGAAGACTACTTTGATCGCTCGGCCACCAAGGTATGGGAGCGACTGACCTCTGACGCCCCGGTGTCGCGCATCCGGCAAACCGTGCGCGAAGGCCGCGACAAGATGCGCGCGCTGATGCTGTCCCGGTTGCCTGTCGATCTGCACGGCGTGCGCGTGCTGGATGCAGGCTGTGGCGCTGGCCAGATGACAGCAGAACTTGCAGCGCGTGGCGCGGACGTGATGGCGGTGGATATTTCGCCTGCCCTGGTCAAGATAGCCGAGGCCCGGCTGCCGGTGGAACACGCGCCCCGCGTCAGGTTTTCCAGCGGCGACATGACCGCCGATCACGGCCGGTTTGACTATGTCTTGGCCATGGACAGCCTGATCTACTATGGCACCGAAGATATAGCTGCGGCCCTTCACCGCCTCGGGCAACGCACAGAAAAGGCCGTGGTGTTCACTGTCGCACCCAGAACCGTGTTCTTGATGACCTTCTGGACCATGGGAAAGCTGTTCCCGCGCGCGGACCGCAGCCCCACCATGGTCCCTCATGCTGTCCCCGCTTTGAACAGTGCAACCGGGGGCAAACTTTGCAAAGTCGACCGCGTGTCACGCGGGTTCTACATCTCGGAATGTCTGGAGTACCGTCCGTGATACTGATCAAGTCAAAGCAAATTCAACAGCTTGGCAGCAAGTGGATGCCGTTTTCAGATGCCGCATCCGAGGGTTTGACGATGTCGCAATTGCTGCGACTCGGGCTGTTTCAGGTTTCGGTTGGCATGGCGACGGTGCTTTTGCTGGGAACGCTGAACAGGGTGATGATCGTCGAGCTGTCGGTCCCTGCGTCGATTGTGGCGTTGATGATCGCTTTGCCGGTCGTATCCGCCCCATTTCGCGCGATGCTGGGCCATAAAAGCGACAACCACAAAAGCTGGATAGGTTGGAAACGCATCCCCTATCTGTGGTTTGGCTCGCTATGGCAGATGGGCGGGCTTGCGATCATGCCATTCGCGCTGATCGTTCTGTCGGGCGACCAGATCCACGGACCGGAATGGGCAGGCAAGGCTCTGGCAGGACTTGCCTTTCTGATGACCGGCGTTGGCATGCACATGACGCAGACGGCAGGGCTTGCGTTGGCATCGGACAGGGCTACCGATGAAACCCGGCCCAGAGTGGTTGCGCTGCTTTACGTGATGTTCCTGATAGGCATGGCCGTTTCGGCAGTGATATTGGGCCTACTCTTGCGGGATTTTGACCAGATCCGGCTGATCCGCGTCGTTCAGGGCTGTGGGGTCGCCACAATGGTGTTCAACCTGATTGCCCTGTGGAAGCAGGAAAAAGTCAGCCCGATGACCAAGGAACAGATGGCTGAAACGCGCCCGATTTTTCATGAGGGATGGCGTGACCTGATGGCAGGCGGAACGGCAGGACGTCTGCTGCTGGTCGTGATGCTGGGGACCATGGGGTTTCAGATGCAAGACGTGCTGCTGGAACCTTACGGCGCCGAAATCCTGGGCCTTTCGGTCGGTGCGACCACTTGGCTGACAGCGTGCAACGCTATGGGTGCATTGATTGGATTTCTGCTTGCCGGGCGCTGGATGTCTGGCGGTCAGGACATGTACCGCATGTCGGCACGCGGGCTGCTGATCGGCCTCGTGGCATTCTTGATGGTCATCTTTGCGGCTCCGCTGCAATCGACCATCCTGTTCTATACCGGGGCCTGGTGCATTGGGCTCGGGATGGGATTGTTTGCCGTATCCACACTGACCGCCGCGATGGCGCTACCCGAACAGGGCGTGGCAGGTCGCGGGCTGGTCCTCGGCGCGTGGGGCGCTGCACAGGCAACGGCAGCGGGCCTGTCGATCGCCGTTGGCGGCGGCTTGCGCGACAGTGTCGGTGCCTATGCTGTTCAGGGCGGCTTTGGCCCCGTGTTTGCCGCACCCGCCTTTGGCTATGCCTCGGTCTACCTGATCGAAATCATCGTTCTGTTTGCAACCCTGATCGCGTTGGCACCGCTGGTGCGCGTCAGTCTGTTCACCCCGCAATCCGAATCCAACGCGGCCTCGATGGGCCTTGTTGATTTCCCGAACTGATCCCGGAGGACACCCCATGCTGGGCACGACTTTCTTTGGAAACTTCGACCTCGCCTCGCTTTCGATCTGGCTCTTCTGGGGCTTTTTCGCGCTGCTGGTCTACTATCTTCAAACCGAAAACATGCGCGAAGGCTATCCCCTGGAACTGGAAGACGGAACAGCGGCCCCCAACCAGGGTCCGTTCCCGCTGCCCAAGGCCAAGACCTTCCTGCTACCACATGGCCGCGGCGAAGTGACCGTTCCAAACGGTGCGCGAGAAGCACGCGAGGTCGCGCTTGGACGCACCGCAGTATCCGAAGGTTTTCCGCATATGCCGCTGGGCAATCCGATGGCGGACGGCGTCGGCCCTGCATCGTGGGCGCCGCGGCGCGACATTCCCGAACTTGACGGCCACGGACACAACAAGATCGTCCCGATGGCCGCAGTTCCCGCCTTTGTGGTTTCGGCGGGTCGCGATCCGCGTGGGCTTCCGGTTCAGGCCGTCGACAATGAGGTCGTGGGCCGGATCTCGGACATGTGGGTGGACGCTTCCGAGCAATTGGTGCGCTATCTGGAAATCGAGCTGAATTCCGGTCATCGCCGGCTGGTTCCAATGCCGATGGTCAAGATCTGGAAGGACCGGGTGCGGATCAACTCGCTGGCTTCGGACATGTTCGACGGTGTGCCGGGAACCCGGTCTCTGAGCGAAGTCACGTTGCTGGAGGAAGACAAGATCAGCGCCTACTACGCCGGTGGCACGCTGTACGCAGCTGACAGGCGCAAGGGTGGGTCGCTTGGGTGGCAGCCATGACCAGCGCAGCACATGATGATTTTGCGATCGAACCAGTTCGCGGCCTGCCAGAACGCCCCCCCGTTGGCGAAGAGCTGTTGTGGCAAGGCCGTCCGGCAACCTCTGCGCTGGCGCGGGATGCCTACAAGGTTTCTTGGGTCGCCGGGTATTTCGTAGCCCTTGCCATCTGGCGTGCCGCAGTCGTTGCTGATGCCAGTGCTGGATCCGTCATCGCGGTCATGTTGCCCTACCTGGCACTCGGGCTGGTTGCCTGTGGGCTGCTTTATGCCATGGCAGCCGTTCAGGCGCGGGCGACCGTGTACACGCTGACCACCTCACGCGTGGCGATGCGGATCGGGGCAGCGCTGACAGTGACGCTGAACATCCCATTCAAACAGCTCGGCGCCGCCAATCTGGCGGTCAAGCGAAATGGGATTGGCACAATCACGCTGGAAACGCTGGGCGACACGCGGATTTCCTATCTGGTCTGTTGGCCGCATGTCCGCCCATGGCGCTTCGCCAAGACCCAACCGGCGCTTCGCTGCATTGCAGACGCCGCGCAGGTCGCAAAGCTTTTGTCCGATGCCGCAGAGACCCGCATCAATGAACCCGTCTTGGCCCGTGCCGTGCCCGGCATGGCCCTCGCCGCGGAATAGGAGGCACCCATGTCAATGCAAGCCCAGACCCGACCATCAGACGACAAGGACATGATTCCAAAGCCGCTCCTGCTGGCGATGTTGACCCTGGTTCTGGCCAGCCTTGGTGTTGTCAGTTTCTCAGTCCTGACCGGACGCGATCAGGTGGGCGTCCCCAAATCCGCTGAGATTGTGGCAGAGCGCAGCATCATCTTGCAAGGCGGCGGAGCACAGGCCGTGACGGTTCGCGCAATCGACGGCACGCTACTGATGGATCTGCCGCACGGCGGCTTTGTCACCGTTATTCAGAACGGGATGGAACGCGCAAGGCTGACGGCTGGCGTCAACAAATTCCTGCCCCTGCGCATTGTCGAATACTCGAACGGCCGCCTGACAGCGCTGGATGACCATACCGGATGGAGCGTCGAACTGGGCGCCTTCGGATCTGACAACAGGGCTGCATTCGAACGGCTCATGTCACAACAGTAAAAAACAACAATGGGAACCAAATCATGGGAATCTTTCGGAAAGTCTCTGAATACGTGCCGTGCACAGTCGAGGTCAGCCACCGCTTCGAAAGCCTGCATGCCCACGTTCGCTTCAACAATGGCGCCGTCATATATCCAGGCGACGAAGTTCTGGTTCACGGGGCGCCCATTCATGCCGCCTACGGTGAACTGATCATCGAGGACCGCCAAGCCACGATCACCCGTGCCAGTTGGCTGGAACGCCAGTGGACCCGCGCAACCGGCGATTTCGGCTTTATGGAACTGTGCGAGTTTTCCTTTTCCGATGAGGTGACGCTGTGAACGCCAATCCCAAAGACCTGTATCCGGACGATATCGACACCTCGACCAAGGTGACCGACACCACGGCGATGGCGACAGAGACAACCTTGCTGAACCCAAGGTTCTACACCACTGACTTTGACGAGATGGACCGCATTGACGTGTCGAGCGTGCGGCCCGAATGGGACAAGCTTATCGCCCAGATGAAGTCCGATCCGAACAAGGGCCATTTCAAGAAGAATGCAGAATGGGATGCCGACTGGGCAGGAATGGACCCCAAACTGCGCGTCGAATTCATCGACTTCCTGGTATCCTCCTGCACCGCCGAGTTTTCGGGCTGCGTGCTCTACAAGGAATTGAAGCGCCGCGGCAATAACCCCGACATCTGCGAGTTGTTCAACTACATGGCCCGCGACGAGGCCCGCCATGCCGGGTTCATCAACGACGCATTGCGCGAAGCCGGTGTGGCCGTCAACCTTGGCTTCTTGACCAAGGCCAAAAAGTACACCTACTTTCGGCCAAAATTCATTTACTATGCCACATATCTATCTGAAAAGATTGGGTATGCTCGGTACATCACCATCTTCCGGCACCTCGAGGCGCATCCTGAACAGCGGTTCCACCCGATCTTCAAATGGTTCCGCGAGTGGTGCAATGACGAGTTCAGCCACGGTGAGGCCTTTGCCCTGCTGATGCGCACAGACCCCAAGCTGACCAGCGGGTTCGCAAACAGGTTATGGATCCGGTTCTTCCTGACCGCCGTCTATTCCACAATGTACGTGCGCGATCACGCCCGCCCCGAATTTCACAAAGCACTGGGCGTAGATATCGAATGGTACGACCAAGAGGTATTCCGCAAGACATCTACGATCGCCCGGCAGGTGTTCCCATTGGAAATCGACATCGACCACCCGCGGTGGCTGCCCAACCTGCGCCGGATGCGTGATGCCTTTGGCCAAATGGACGCGGCCAAACGCAAGGGTGGGGTTGGAGGATGGCTCACTCACAAACTGGGCGCCTCAAAGGCTGCGATGGCGTTTGTGTTGCTGTACACCATCCCGACCATCAAGCGCACACCGCCAAAAGATGTGCGGCTGGAGCCGGTCTATTGACCGGATCTGCACATAGGCTCGGGGGCTTGGGGCGGGCGCGCCCCGGCCCCCGGGTGACACACCCCAAACGAGCCCAGTGGTGGCAAAAATGAGCGACAACCCGTGGCTTGCCGCAGGCGCGACACTTTTCCTCTGGTGGTTTTCCACCGGAGCGATCTTGTGGCGAGTCCGGGTGGCGGACAATGGGGCGGCCAGGGATCACATGAATTCCGTCGTCTTTGGGTTGCCCTTGCTGGGCGTTGGGATCGCTGCGGCTATGGCCTCTTTGGCCGACCTGTCGACCAATGGCATCTATCTTGCATTTCTGGCTGCATTGGCCCTGTGGGGTTGGATCGAACTTGCCTTTCTGTCGGGCGTCATCACAGGACCGAACCACACGAACTGCCCGCCTTTCGCCACCATGTCGGATCGGTTCTGGCGTGCAGTCGGCACCGTGGCCTGGCATGAACTGACGCTTGTGGCGGTGATGGCCGGACTTGGGCTGATGTCCATGAACGCGGCAAATCCCTTTGCGTTCGGCACCTTCGGGCTTTTGTACGTCGCCCGCGTCTTCGCCAAGCTGAATCTTTTTCTGGGTGTGCCGCGTATCAACACGCAATTCCTGCCGCAACCGCTGGCGCATCTGGCCAGCCATTTCC
>JAUSPL010000501.1 GCA_030656535.1 Gemmobacter sp. | reverse complement strand
CCCTGGACCGGCTGGGCGATGCGATTTCCCGACGCGCGCCGGACGATCTGAGTCCGCTGTCGGAACACATCCCGACCGAAGTCGCCGGGCTGATCGACGCGGTCAATTCATTCATGACACGGCTTGATACCGCCGTCGTGGCCCTGCGTAACTTTACCGGCAACGCGGGGCACCAATTGCGCACGCCGCTGGCCACCGTGCGCGCGCAACTGGCACTGGCCGGGCGCGGCAGCCCCGAGGACAGCGCCGAAGGCATAGCAAAGGCCGATGCCGCGTTGGCGCGGGCCGAACGGGTGCTGGCACAATTGCTGATGCTGGCGCGGATCGACGGCGCGGCGGCACGGCAGGTTCTGCCCGAAACCGACCTTGCCGCTGTGGCCCGCGCCGTCACCGCCGAGGCGATCCCGCTGGCCGCGCAGTTCGGCCATGATCTGGGCTATGAAGGAGAAGACACGCTGACGGCCCCGGCTGACCCGGTATTATGCGCAGAACTGCTGGGCAATCTGGTCGACAACGCGATCCGCTATGCCGGACCGCAGGCCACCATCACAGTTCGGGCCAGATCGACCCCGCTTGGCCCCGTGCTGGAGGTCGAGGATGACGGCCCCGGCCTGTCGCCATCAACGCTGCCTGATCTGGTTGCGCGGCATGATATCAGCGTGGACAGCGCACAACGAATCCACGGCCTTGGGTTGGCTGTTGGGGCGGAAATTGCCCGTCTTTTCAAAGCAAGGCTGGAATTCGCCAAAGGGGCGGGCGGGCGTGGCCAGATCGTCCGCTGCGCATTTGCGCCCGCCATCAACCCCGATCAGGGCTGATCCGTTCAACCCAACGTCGGGTCCAGCTTGTCGCGCAGCCAATCCCCCACCAACGATACCGCCAGTGTGGTCAGTACGATCACCGTCGATGGCGCCAGCATGATCCAGGCCGCACGGGTGATGTAGTCGCGCCCGTATCCAACCATGTTGCCAAGGCTGGTCATCGGCGGCTGCACCCCCAACCCCAGAAATGACAATCCGGATTCCAGCAAGATCACCTCGGGGAATACCAGTGTCATGGACACGATCAGCGTGGACGCGATGTTGGGCAGGATATGGCGCAGATAGACACGGGTCGGACGCGCGCCCAACTGGGTAATCGCGGTGGCATAGCCTTGCGCACTGGCCGAAATCGCAAGCCCCCGCGCGATGCGGGCATAACGCTCCCATCCATAGAGCCCCATCAACCCGATCAGCAACGGCAGAGAGTTGCCAAAAAACGCAAGGACCGACAGTGCCAGTATCAGGAACGGCAAGGCCGCCTGGAAATCTGCCAACATCAGAACCGCCTGTTCCACAAACCCCCGAAAGTGCGCCGCAAGGAACCCGAGTGTGGTGCCCAACACCGCTGAAATGATCGTGGCCCCAAAGGCAATCAGCAAGGAAATGCGGATCGACACGATCAGCCGCGACAGCACATCGCGCCCCAGTTCGTCTGTGCCCAAGGGGTGCGAAAATGTCTGAAACGGCGCCACCAGTCGGTATTTCAGATCCATCGCCGTGTAGGAAAACGGCGTGATCACGTCGGCCAATAAGGCCACCAGCAGCACAAACCCGATCCAGCCCATCGCAAGCATCACAAACCAGGGGATCTGCGGCAAGCGACGCGCGGGGGCCTCGGTACTGGGATAGATGTCAATCATCGGTTGGCCTTTCTTCAGGTGCGCCCGCAGTCGCCGGTTTTGCACGCAGTCATCTTTTACGGTTTCAGGGGTGGTTTTGGTCTGACGCTTGCTCAGGCATCAGCGACTGCGCCGTGACGCAGGCGTGGGTCCAGGACCCCGTACAGAAAGTCGACAATCAGGTTCGACGCCACCATTGTCGCCGCGACCAGCAACAAGATGCACTGCACCACAGCCAGATCGCGGTTGGCGACAGCAACGACCAGCAGGCGGCCCACACCGGGCCAGGAAAACACGCTTTCCACCACGACCGCGCCGGCAATCAGGCTGCCAACCAAGAACCCGACCAGCGTGACGGTCGGAATTGCGGCGTTGGGCAAGGCATGACCCCGCACCACAGCCGCCCAAGGCAGACCCTTGGCCGATGCCGTGCGGATATAGGGCCGCCCCAGCACCTCAAGCATGGCAGACCGGGTGAACCGTGCCAAAGCCGCTGCACCGCCTGCCCCCAGCGTGATGATCGGCAGCAAAGCATGCCACACCGTGTCGCGCCCCCCCGACGGCAACCAGCCAAGCGTGACCGCAAACAACAGCACCAACCCCAACGCCAACACAAAGCTTGGGATGGCGAACCCGAACACCGCAGTGACCATGACGGTGCGGTCGAACGCTGTGCCCTGATGCAGCGCGGCATAGACACCCGCAGGGATCCCCAGTGCCAGCTTGAGCATCAGGGCAGGCAAGGTCAGCGCCAGCGTGGCGGGAATACGCTCCATCACCAGATCAAAGGCCGGGCGTCCGTCCCGCATGGAAACGCCCAGATCGCCCCTAAAGATCGCGGCAAAATAGTCCAGGTATTGCACCCAGACCGGCTGGTCCAAACCCCAGCTCTTGCGGAACGCCGCAATCGCATCGGGGGGCGCTTCGGGGCCAAGGATGATTGTCGCAGGATCGCCCGAGAGGCGCAAAACCACGAAAGCAAAGGTAACCACCAAAGCAATCGTGATAACCGCGCGCAGAACGCGCGTCAGAATGAACCGGATCATCAGGCGGCTACCTTTGCGAATGGGGTGATCAGATGGCAAGCCGCGCTTCGACCTGACGCAATGGGCACCAGTGGCGGCGCCTCAGACCGGCACCGCGCAACCGCAACCGGGCAGCGAGGGTGAAATGCACAGCCGGTGGGCCGTGCGGCCGGGTTCGGCGGCTCGCCGGTCAGGATCACCCGGTCTGTGCGGCGGGGACCGGGGGCGGGGGCGGCTGACACCAGCGCACGGGCATAGGGGTGCGCAGGCGTTCGCAACACATCAGCCGCGGGACCTTCTTCGACGATGCGGCCCAGATACATCACCGCAACACGGGTGCTTATCTGACGCACCACCCGCAGATCGTGGCTGATGAACATCATCCCCAGCCCGCTGCGTTGTTGAAGATCGATCAGCAGATTGACCACCTGTGCCTGAATCGACACATCCAGCGCGGACACAGGTTCATCGCAGACCAGCAGATCCGGGGCGGTCATCAGCGCGCGTGCGATCACCACCCGCTGTCGCTGCCCGCCCGACAACTCGTGCGGAAACCGCGCACCATGGTCGCGCGACAACCCGACTGCGGTCAGGGCCTCCAGCCCGGCGCGGGCCGGGTCGGTGTCAATCTTGTGGATCGCCAGCGGCTCGATGATTTGCGTCAGAACCGGCAAGCGGCGATCCAATGCGGCAAGCGGGTCTTGAAACACCATTTGCATCCGGCGCCGGGCGTCGCGCCATTCAGGCGTTCCCGCAAGAGGCATCGGCGCACCGTCAAACCTGACCGCCCCTTCGTTCGGCCGCTCCAGCCCCAGCGCGATCCGGCCCATGGTCGATTTCCCCGACCCTGATTCCCCGACAATCCCCAGCGTTTCACCTGCCTTGACCTGCAGGCTGACGCCATCGACCGCCCGCACAGTACTGCGGCGGCCAAGAAGGCCCTTGCGGGTGACATAGGCGCGGGCCACATCGTCCAAAGTCAAAAGATCGGTCATCTTGCGTACTCGGGCACGGCAGGGCGCGGCGCGATAACGCCGGCGCGCAGGTCCAGATTGGGGCGCGCACAGGCCACACGGCGACCAGGGGTCACGACGCGCAAGGCGGGAACGTCGGACAGACAAACCGGCGCCGCATGGGCGCATCGCGGCCCAAAGGCACAGCCGCGCGGCATGGCACGCGGATCAGGCACGACACCCGGGATCGCGACCAGCCGGCGTTCGTCCTCCAACGTGGGAAGCGCGTCGATCAACCCGCGGGAATAGGGATGACGCGGTGCGTCAAACAGATCGGCGGCATTGCCGGTTTCCACGATCCGGCCCGCGTACATCACGGCAACACGGTCACAGTTTTCGGCCACCACCCCAAGGTCATGGCTGATCAACACCATCGCCATGCCAAGTTCGCGCCGGATCAGGCGCAAGAGGTCCAGGATCTGGGCCTGGATTGTCACGTCCAGCGCGGTGGTCGGCTCATCCGCGATCAACAGATCGGGTTGTCCCGCCAGTGCCATGGCGATCATCACCCGCTGGTTCTGGCCGCCGGACATTTCGTGCGGATAGGACGCCAACCGGCCTTCCGGGTCGGGGATGCCCACAAGATCCATCAAACGCCGCGCTTCCGCCTTGATCGACGCCCCCGAAAGACCCCGATGCAGCGCCAGAACCTCGGACATCTGCCGCCGGATAGACAACACCGGATTCAGCGCCGACGACGGCTCTTGAAAAATCATTCCGATCTTTCCGCCCCGCACCCGTTCGATATCTGACACAGGCACGGTCAAAAGATCGGTGCCGCCGAGGATCACACGACCCTCGACAGCAGCTTTGTTCGGCAACAGTCGCAGTGCCGCCAGCCAGGTGACCGACTTGCCTGATCCGGATTCCCCGACCACGCCCAGCGCCTCGCCGGGGTGAACCGTCAGGTCCACCCCCCGCACGGCCAAAGCGCCATCGAACGACACGCTCAGACCTTCAATCCTGACCAGCGGCTCGCGCATCAGCTCAGACCGAGAAGTTGCCAGGACCGAAGTCCATCGCAAAGGCGGGGGCGGCCTTCCACTGGATCGACTTTGGTTTGGCGGTAAAGGTCGCGTTCTGATGCAGCACGGTGTAGGCCGGGTCCTCGCGTTCGCAGATCTGCAACATGCGGCCAAAGGCCTTGCGCCGGGCGGCCCGGTCCAGTGAAGTTTCAAGAAACAGGCACAGCTCGTTCATTTCCGCATTGGCCCATTCGCCGATCTGCTGCTGCTGACCGTTGGGTCCGTGCTGGTTGACGATCGACGAGACCGGGTCGTTGAACGGAGCCGAGTTGGACCAGTCGCGCACGGCACGGGTGTCGCCGCGTTCCATGATCTGCGCCCAGTTTTCCTTGGATTCGATCTGGACGTTCAGCCCGACGGCTTTCCACATCTCGACCAGCACCTGCGCGGTGGCATTCTGGTTGGTGTAGTAGTTGTTCAGCAGACGGTAAGGGATGACGTCGCCCTTGTAGCCGGCCTCTTTCAAAAGGTTGGCGGCCAGTTCGGGGTTGAATTCCGGCACGGTCCAGTCGGCGTGGAACATGTCGTCATAATAGGGCCATTGCAGCCCTGCGGGCACCACGGTGCGACCTGCCCAAAGGCTGTCCACGATGGCCTGACGGTCGATCGAATGGGTCATCGCACGACGCACCCGCGGGTCAGCCAACTGGGCATGGTTCTTGTCGAACACGGTCAGGCGGTGGTTCAGAATGGTGCCGCCCTGCACTTCAAAGTCACTGTTGGACTCGATTTCGCCGATCAGATCGGGCGGGATATCGCAAGCGAACTGATATTCGCCCGACAACAGACCGTTGATCCGGCTGGCGACCTCGGGAACCTCGATAAAGCGGATGGATTTCAACGGCGGCAGGCCACCCCAGTAGTCGTCATGCGACACCAGCATCAGCTCGGTATCAGGGATGAACATTTCCACCTTGTAGGGGCCGGTGGTGACAGGCTTGCGGGCCCAGTCAAGATAAGAGGCCGACTCTTCCCAGCCACGGCGCGACATGATGTCCGAGCCAAAACGCAAAAGGCGGCCTTCCAGCGTCACATCAGGCGTCGCGTTGACAAAGCGGACAGTGTATTTGTCCACGATATCGACGCGGGCCAGATCTGGCCAGGCGCGGCGGGCGACCGCGGGCACCTCGGGCGGCAGCTCTTTACCCGCGCGCGGGGTCGGAATCACCTCGAACGCCTTGATCGTGCTGCGGTTCTTTGGCTCGGTATCGCCGAACATCCGTTCACGCGAAAAGGTGAACACCACGTCTTCGGCTGTCATTTCGTCGCCGTTGTGGAACTTGACGCCTTCACGCAGCTTCAGTTCGACAGTCTGATCGTCGATCCGCCTCCATTCGGTCGCCAGCATCGGCTGGGCTTCAAGCTGACCGCGCAGATTGCGACCAATCAGGGATTCCCAGATCGAGCCGAAGAATACCCGCTCACCAACGTTCGACTGCTCACGCAGCACGTCCAGAGTGTTCGAGTTGACGATCTTTTGCACCGCGATGGTGATCGAGGGACGGTCGGCCTGCGCAATGGCAAAGCGCGGCAGGATCAGCGTTCCGGCGGCAGCGGCGCCCATCCGAAGGGTGTTACGGCGTGTGATCAACATGGCAAATCTTCTCCTGGTCTTTGGGAAAACCGTTTCTGGTTCGCGGCTTATCTGACAGATGGATATCAACGCGGTGTGACCTTCGGCTGACAGCGCAATGAACGTTTGGCAACGAATTGGAATCGGAATTGCGTCAGTCCGGAACGGCCATCT